>JANOOU010000066.1:0-2033 GCA_031421475.1 Gammaproteobacteria bacterium
GTTCAGCAAACGTTCCAGCTCTTCACGTTTTAGTTCTGTCATCTCTTCTGCGACATCGATAACAGAGCGGCCCTGTGCATAAGCGGCTTTCGCAATTTTTGCGCCCAGCTCATATCCGATCACCGGATTCAGCGCGGTGACCAGTATCGGATTGCGCCCCAACGCGGCTTCAATATTTTTATGATTAACTGTAAAACCGGCAATCGCTTTGTCGGCCAACAGTCGCGATGCATTCGCCAGTATCTCAATACTTTGCAGCAGGTTGTAAGCGATAACCGGCAACATTACATTGAGCTGAAAATTACCGGACTGACCACCAATCGTGATGGTGGCATCATTGCCAATCACTTGCGCACAAACCATGGCCATGGCTTCGGGAATGACGGGGTTCACCTTGCCTGGCATGATGCTGCTGCCCGGTTGCAGGCTGGGCAAAACAATCTCACCCAGGCCGGCCAGCGGGCCACTATTCATCCAGCGCAAGTCGTTCGAAATCTTCATCAAACTGACGGCCAGGGTTTTAAGTTGGCCACTTAACTCAACCGCTGCATCTTGTGAGCTCAAGGCTTCAAACTTATTCGTGTTGCTGGTGAAAGCCAGTTGGGTACGGCGGCTTAATACAGCGGCGACTTTCTCACCAAAATCCGGTCGCGCATTAATGCCCGTACCCACAGCTGTACCGCCCAGTGCGAGGGCGCAGATACGTGGCATAACGGCATTCAAACGATCCATGGCCAACCCGATTTGCGCGGCCCAGCCGCCCAGTTCCTGTGACAACCGAACCGGCATGGCGTCCATTAAATGCGTACGGCCCGTGAGTACCACATCCTCCAGCTCGGCCGCACGCTGTTCAATCACAGATTTTAAATGCCACAAGGCCGGCAATAATTTCCCGGTTGTTTCCAGCACCGCACTCACATGAATGGCCGTGGGTATTACGTCATTCGAGCTCTGCCCCATATTGACGTGATCGTTGGCATGCACCTTCACGCCTGCCGCTGCCGCCAGGTGAGCGATCACCTCGTTGGCATTCATGTTGGAGCTGGTGGCCGAGCCGGTCTGAAAAACATCGATGGGGAAATGTTGATAATGCGCCCCGCCGGCCACCTCGTCGGCAGCACGGATAATCGCTGCCGCCCGCGTCGCATCCAGTTCGCCCGCATCGCGATTAACCTCGGCACAAACCGCCTTCACCAGGCCCAGCGCACGAATGAAAGCAACCGGCAATGGCATGCCACTCACTGCAAAATTATTCACGGCACGCTGGGTTTGTGCGCCATACAAGGCATCAGCCGGTACTTGTAGTTCACCCATGCTGTCTTTTTCAATACGGAATTGCGCCATGCGGGCTCCTTATATATGTCGATACACGCCTGTATAATCGGCTGCACTGATTTTAGCCCTTAATCCGGCACCAGTAACCAAACAAATCACCGTTTGTACGCCAGATGCGTACACCCAACTGCTGACAGGTTTCGAAAAATCTGCACCCCCAACCAACCGACAAAGAAGCGCGCATGCAACTCTCAGAACTAACCGCCATATCCCCTATTGATGGCCGCTACGGTAGCAAAACCTCTGACTACCGCGAAATTTTCAGTGAATACGGTTTGATTCGCTATCGTGTGCTGGTAGAAATACGCTGGTTACAGGCTCTGGCAGAGCACCCGCAAATTAAAGAAGTGCCACCGTTATCTGCCAGCGCCCATGATGCACTCGATACTATTTTTAACCAATTTAGTCTGGATGATGCACAACGCGTTAAAACCATAGAACGCACCACTAATCACGATGTAAAAGCCGTTGAATATTTTCTCAAAGAAAAAATTAGCGCCAACAAAGAACTCGCAGCCAGTTCTGAGTTTATTCATTTTGCCTGCACCTCGGAAGACATCAACAACCTCGCCTACGGCTTGATGTTACGTGCAGGCCGCGAACAAATTTTATTAAAACAAATGGATGAGGTGATAAACAATTTTCGTAAACTTGCACATGCCCACGCCGCACAAGCCATGTTAAGCCGCACCCATGGC
>JANOOU010000067.1:0-2195 GCA_031421475.1 Gammaproteobacteria bacterium
CAAGCCATTGCACTGGGAACTGCTCCTGCGTTCCCAGCATTTCCACCATCCATGGCGGTCAAGTTGGGGTTTATGTGGTACGTGCTTTTGTCCGCCTGCGCGAACGGGTGGCTTCCAACAGCAGCTGTCACAGCGTCTGGATCGCTGGAGCGGCGCATCAATCACAAGCTGGCGACGCATGATGAAACCATTGGCGAATTAATTAAAGCCCTGCGCCAGTTGATGACAACGGAAGCTCCTCCGGGAAGACCCATAGGCTTTATTCACCCTCCCAAATGATTTAGCAAATTTACCGTCACCTGTTACTGCCTATATCTTTCAACCCCTGGCCTACGAGCCCTAGCTTTCATCCCCGTCAAGATGTTATAAAACGACGACTTTTATAACTCATCAAATACTGACTTGCATGACCACTACCGCTGAAATCCGAACCCAATTCCTCGACTATTTTAAATCCAAGGGGCACGAAATCGTGCCCTCCAGCAGCCTGGTGCCGGGCAATGACCCGACTTTACTGTTTACCAATGCCGGCATGGTGCAGTTCAAGGACTGTTTTTTAGGGCGTGATCAGCGCAGTTATGTCACGGCGACTTCGTCACAACGTTGCGTGCGCGCGGGCGGCAAGCACAACGATCTGGAAAACGTGGGCTATACCGCACGCCACCACACCTTCTTCGAAATGCTGGGTAACTTCAGTTTTGGGGATTACTTCAAACGTGATGCCATTTTTTACGCCTGGGAATTTCTCACCAAGGTTGTAGGGCTGCCGAAAGAACGTTTGTGGGTTACGGTATTTGAAGAAGATGATGAAGCGGCAGATATCTGGATAAAACAAATCGGTGTCGATCCGAACCGGCTCAGCCGCATCGGTGCCAAGGATAACTTCTGGTCGATGGGTGATACCGGCCCGTGTGGTCCCTGTACCGAAATTTTTTACGATCACGGCCCTGAAATCTGGGGCGGCCCGCCGGGTACACCGGAAGCCGATGGTGATCGCTACATCGAAATCTGGAATCTGGTGTTCATGCAGTTCGATCGCGCCAAAGACGGCACTATGACCAGGCTGCCAAAACCGTCGGTGGATACCGGCATGGGGCTGGAACGTCTGGCAGCGATTCTGCAACACGGTCACAGCAATTACGACATCGATTTATTTCAAAGTTTGATTAAAGACGCAGCCAAACTTACTGGCTGTGCGGATCTGACCAATAGTTCACTCAAGGTGATTGCAGATCACATACGCTCCTGTTCATTTTTAGTGGTCGACGATGTGTTGCCGTCGAATGAAGGTCGTGGCTATGTGTTGCGCCGTATTATTCGCCGCGCATTACGTCACGGACACAAACTCGGTCAACCCGATCCATTCTTTTACAAACTGGTAAAAACCCTGGTGAAAGAAATGGGCGCGGCGTATCCCGAGCTCAAACAAAAACAGGCCAGCGTTGAAAAAATTCTAAAACTTGAAGAAGAACGTTTTGCCGAAACCTTAACGCACGGTATGAAATTACTTGAAGAGAGTATTGCTGCGCTAAAAACAAAAGAAATTCCCGGCGATGTGGTGTTTAAACTTTACGATACCTACGGTTTTCCGGTTGACTTAACCAATGATGTCGCACGTGAACGCGGTTTGACCATTGATCAGGCCGGTTACGACAAAGCCATGCAGGCACAAAAAACACTGGCACGTTCTGCCAGTCAGTTTGGCGTCGATTATCACGATGTAATCAGCACGGATGCGGTGACAACATTTACCGGATACGATCATTTACTGGATCGCTCAAAAGTATTGGCCTTATATAAAGATAATAAATCGGTTAAATCTATTAATGCGGGTGATGAAGCGGTGGTGATTCTCGCGCAAACGCCTTTTTATGCAGAGTCAGGTGGCCAGGCCGGTGACACCGGCGTGTTATTAAATGAAGCATCACGTTTTGAAGTCATGGACACCCGCAAGCAGGGCAATGCGTTTATCCATATCGGCCAATTAAACGAAGGCAGTATAAAAGTCGGCGATGAAATCGAGGCCATGATTGATGCGAGCCGCCGTCACGCCACGGTGCGTAATCATTCGGCCACACACTTAATGCACGCCGCCTTACGTGCCACACTGGGTGAGCATGTGCAACAAAAAGGTTCGCTGGTTAACAACGAAAAATTACGTTTCGATTTCTCACATTTTGAAGCCATCAAGCCCG
>JANOOU010000068.1:0-24888 GCA_031421475.1 Gammaproteobacteria bacterium
GAAACCGCTGAGGCATTGCCTGAGATTATCAATGCCGATGAGTACCTGAACGGTGACAATGACTGGTCGTTCACTAATAACTCAGCTGAATTACTCAGTGGCTACTACAGTTACGACTGGTATGAAACCAGCGATGCCTGCAGCAATAGTTATTTCCATTATTCCGGCAAGGCGCTGGCATCACGCAATTTTGTGTCTGCCAATATCGGGCTCATCGCCAAGGCAGGTCGCGATGGAAAATTACATATCGCCACCACCAATATTCAAACTGGCGAACCACTGTCTGATACAAAAGTTGAACTGTATTCGTTACAGGGCCAAAAAATTCTGGATGTTGAAACCAACAACGAAGGCCGGGTGACAGTTTCGCCGCCAGTTAAACCGCTGTTACTGATTGCCAGCCAGGGCAAACAACGTGGCTATTTACGTTTGTCTGATACCACCGCGCTGGCCACCAGCCATTTTGATGTATCCGGTGAATCCAGCCAGCAAGGTGTGAAGGGCATGATTTATGGTGAACGCGATGTATGGCGTCCCGGCGATACCTTGTATTTAACGTTTGTACTACAGGATTTACTCCAGGCCATTCCGGATGATCACCCGGCGACGATTGAATTATTTAATCCGAAACAACAAAAAATATATAACCAGACCCAGATTACACCATTAAATGGTTTTTATAAATTTGCCATCAACACCAGTGAAAAAGATTTAACCGGCGATTGGAATGCAATAGTCCATCTCGGCAATCGCCGCTTCGAACGCCGCTTAAAAATTGAAACCATTATGCCGAATCGCCTGAAAATGGAATTGAAAGCCGATGGCGATTTTTTAAGCACACAAGCTGACAGTCAACTCAATTTATTCAGCCAGTGGTTGCACGGTGCCAAAGCCAATGGCTTGCGCGCCGAAGTACGCGCTAAGTTACGTAAAACCACCACGCAATTTAAACAATATGACAAATTTATATTTGATGACCCGGCACGCCAGCAATATGGCAGCACCGAAAATGTATGGTTCGATGGTGCGCTCGATGCCGAAGGCAAGGCAGCATTTTCGCCTGAAATAAGCAGTGACCAGCGCGCGCCCGGCATGATGAAAGCCGACATCACCACCCGTGTATTCGAGCCCGGCGGTGCGTTCAGCATCAGCGGCCAATCCATATTGTATTCGCCTTATTCGCGTTACATTGGCTTGCAGTTACCTGCCAAATCAGAATATGAACAGCACCCTGTCGGTAAACCCGTGAGTGTACAGATCGCTACGGTTAATGAACTGGGCAAACCGGTGAGTGCCAATCAACTGACATTGTCTTTATATCGCATTGACTGGAGCTGGTGGTGGTCGCGTGAAGACAACAATCTGGCACGTTATGACAGCGCCAATGCACCGAATCTGATTTTGCAAAAAAATCTTTCCAGTAAAGATGGCAAGGCAACCACCGATATCACCCTTGACGAATCTTGGGCGCGTTACATGTTACGAATTTGCGATGAAGAGGCCGGACATTGCACAGGCCAGATTTTTTATTCCGGCTGGGATGAAAACACGGCTTCGCCACAATTTGCCGCCAATCTTTTAATGTTAAGCACCGATAAACAACAGTACGCTGTCGGCGAAATCGCCAAGTTACAGTTACCCGCTGCACATAAAGGCCGCGCACTGTTGTCACTGGAAAATGGCACCGAAGTGATAGAGCAGCGCTGGATTACACTGGATGGCAAACGCAGTATTGTTGAAATACCGGTTGATGCACGCATGGCGCCCAATGTCTATGCCACCGTTACACTGATACAACCGCAAAGTGAAAAAACCAATGATCGCCCAATACGTTTATTTGGAATTGCGTCGATTTCAGTTTCGGATCCCGCAACAGAATTAAAACCGGTTTTAACTACCGCCAGTGAAGTGCGCCCCGAATCCACACTGAAAATCAAAGTCAGCGAACAAGACAAGCGCCGCATGACCTACACCCTGGCCGTGGTGGATGAAGGCTTGCTGGGTTTAACCAATTTCAAAACGCCCAAATTGCACGATACATTTTATCGGCGTGAAGCATTGGGTGTAAAAACCTGGGATATGTTTGATCAGGTGGTGGGCGCTTATGGCGCATCACTGGAAAAAATTCTGGCGCTGGGCGGATCGGATGCCGAGAACGCCGGAGCCGGTAAACGTCAGCAAAATCGATTCGTACCTGTGGTTCGATTTATCGGCCCCTTTGAACTGGGCGCAGGCAAATCAGCCGAACATGAAATTACACTACCGGCGTATCTCGGTGCGGTTCGCGTCATGCTCGTTGCCGGACAGGACGGCGCATACGGCAGTGTCGAAAAAGAAGTAAAAGTTTCACAACCACTGATGGTGCAAGCCACCTTGCCACGCGTTATTGGGCCCGGTGAAGACGTGACCATGCCCTTGTCGGTTTTTGTACTGAAGGACAACATTCGCGAAGTCACTATTCAGGCGGAAGCCAGTGACTTGTTACAACCCCTGGATACCAAACCGGTAAAACTTCAGTTCACCGGAACCGGTGACAAACTCGGCTTCATTCGATTCAAGGTGCGTGATGCGGTAGGCGAAGCCAAGGTAAAAATTATTGCCACTGCCGGTAACGAACGCATCGAACAAGTTATTAATATTTCAGTGCGTGCGCATAATGTGCCGAGCAATATTAGAGCCAGTAAATTATTACAGCCCGGCGAAAGCTGGACGACAGCATTAAAACCACATGGTTACGCTGGCACCAACCAATTGTCACTCGAAGCCAGTTTTGGTGTGGCCTTGAATATATCGGATCGTCTGGCGTATTTAATTCAGTATCCACACGGTTGCGTCGAACAGACCACCTCCGGTGCTTTCCCGCAACTTTATCTCGCCAAGTTAATGCAACTGGGTGAAAAAGAGCAGCGTGAAACACAACGCAATGTGCAGGCCGGCATCGACCGGTTACGCCAATTCCAGCTAAGCAATGGCGCGTTTGGTTACTGGCCAGGCGACAGTCACATCAACGATTGGTCCAATATTTATGTTGGGCATTTTTTAAGTGAAGCCAAACGGCTTGGGCACCCGGTACCGGACAGCATGTTACAAAATTGGCAACGCTTCCAGCGCGAACGCGCCAATCAGGTTCCGCTGCAAACATCCGATGACATTATGGAGCAATCGTATCGCTTATATGTGCTCGCACTATCCGGTGCATCCGAACTGGGCGCCATGAATCGCTTGCGTGAAAAACTGCAAAATAATGTCACCGCGCGTTATATGCTGGCCGCCAGTTATCGTTTACTCGGCGTGGAAGATGTTGCCGCCAAATTGATCGCAAATACCAAAGCGGTGGCGCCACAGTATGATTATTACGGCCGCACCTTTGGTTCCGCATTGCGGGATCAGGCGATATTGCTGGAAGCGATTAACACACTTAAAAATGATGTGCTGGCGGCCGATTTGGCTGAGTCAATTTCACAACAAATCAGCCAGGCCGATTACTGGTACAGTACGCAGGAATTAGCCTGGTCGTTAAAATCACTCAGTGGTTATGCCTTGCGCTATCACGGCCAAACCCTGCAACTGGACTGGCAGCCCAACAAAGATAAAAAACAGTCCTTGAAACAAACCGCTGCATTTTTGCGTAGCACGGCCAGCCACGCCGATGAAAACAGCCAGCACACCGTTGTCAATCGCAGCAACGCACCTTTACGCGTAACCATTTATAACAGCGGCGTTGCACCGGCAGGCAAAGAAGTGGCCGAACAAAAATCGCTGGACATGACCGTGCAGTATAAAGATCGTGATGGCCAATCGGTTACACCCGATTCCTTGCCCCAGGGCAAAGATATTCTGGCAACGGTCACCGTACGCAATACGGCCAATCGCTCCCTGGAACAACTGGCCTTAACCATGACCATGCCCTCGGCCTGGGAAATTCTTAATGCGCGTTTATTCAGTGCTGGTGATGCCGGTGAAGAATCAGCCTACGAGTATCGCGATATACGTGATGACAGAGTGATGACCTATTTTTCACTGAATAGCGGCGAAAGCAGAACCTTTAAAATATGGCTCTCCGCCACCTATGAAGGCCGTTATTATTTACCCGGCTGGACCGCCGAAGCCATGTACGATGCCAAACGTATAGCGCGCGAGCCCGGACGCTGGATAGAAGTGAAACGTGAAGCTGCCACACCCTGACCTGGCAAACAACACATCAGCAATCCACGTCATGTCTGCAACAGCAGACATGACCTATTGACATGAGAATATTGTTTTCACGTTTCTTTGTTAAATTGAATCGAACACGCTGGACCTATTTTTTAATAACAGCTGCAACTCTCTTCGGCGGTTTTTTATTATTACCCGTACAAATCCCGCAAGCGCCTCTGGCGACCACGGTTTTTGCACGCGACCATCATTTGTTAGGCGCACACATTGCCAGCGATGAGCAATGGCGCATGCCGCTATCATCACCGCCACCACAAAAATTTGTTACGGCCTTGTTGCATTATGAAGACCAACGGTTTTACTGGCACCCCGGTGTTGATTTTATTGCCTTGCTGCGCGCCGCCCGATCCAATTTTAAAGCCGGAAAAATTGTGTCGGGCGCCAGCACCCTAAGTATGCAACTGGTACGTTTATCCAGAAACAATCCACCGCGCACCTTTACGGAAAAATTATTTGAAATAGTGCTGGCACTGCGCCTGGAATTTGCATTTGATAAACAAAAAATTCTGACTCTCTACGCACAATATGCGCCGTTTGGTGGCAACGTTGTCGGCATTGAAGCCGCAGCCTGGCGTTATTTTGGACGTGCGCCCGCAGAATTATCCTGGGCCGAAGCCGCCATGCTGGCGGTTTTACCTAACAGCCCGGCACTGGTACACCCAGGGCGTGAACGCGCAACGCTGCGTAACAAACGCAATACATTACTACGCGCCTTGCATCAGGATGGATTACTGACCGCAACCGATTTGCGACTGGCCGAGCTCGAAATCTTGCCCGATCAGGTGCGGCCACTGCCTCGCTTATCTTCGCATTTAGTTCAAACATTACACCAGCGTGAACCAGGCCGCGCCTACAACACAACGCTTGATTACAGCCTGCAACAATCCAGCGCCTTACAACTCAATATCGCCGCACAGCAACTGGCACAGGAAGGCATATTGAATACTGCGTTGCTAATTATCGATAACCGTGACCTGTCTGTTGTTGCTTATCACGGCAATAGTGAGTTACCACAAAAACAACGCGGCGAATCCGTTGACATTGTGTTTAAACCACGCAGCAGCGGCAGTATTTTAAAACCTCTGTTATATGCTTTCATGTTACAGGCCGGCGAGATCACGCCCAAAATGCTGGTGGCTGATTTGCCCACTCAAATTAACGGATACAAACCGGAAAATTTTGATCGTCAATATCGCGGTGCTGTCCCAGCCGATGAAGCCCTGGCCTTGTCATTAAATATCCCGGCGGTGCGCCTGCTCCGGCAACACGGTATTACGCGTTTTTACCAGGAATTAAATGCCCTGGGTTTGACAACATTATTTCGCCCGGCCGATGATTATGGATTGACACTTATTTTGGGTGGCGCCGAAACAAACTTGTGGGACATGGCGCAGAGTTATGCACAGCTGGCGGTTATTTCAACGCAACAAAACCGCGTTCCTGCTTACACACCGCTCACACTTTTTGTTAAAAATCCCCCGACATTAACCGCAGCAACCAAAGCTGACTTTGGCGCTGGCGCTGCCTGGTTAACATTACAAGCCATGATGGAAGTAAACCGGCCGGGTGTTGATAACTACTGGCGCGAATTTTCCGGCAGCCGCAAAGTGGCCTGGAAAACCGGCACCAGTTTTGGTTTGCGCGATGCCTGGGCAATTGCCGTTACGCCGGCTTACACCATTGCAGTGTGGGCAGGCAATGCCAGTGGTGAAGGTGTGGCTGGATTATCCGGCACACAATCGGCTGCACCACTTCTGTTTGCTGTACTCAATCAGTTGCCGGATAGCGGATGGTTTGAGGAACCCTTGCTGGATTTACATACCGTTGAAATCTGCGCCGATGATGGTTATTTATTGACTCAAGGCTGCACACCAAAGCGAATAAAGCTGCCACGCAACAGCCATTTCGCACAAATTTCAAACTGGCATAAACAACTATATTTATCAGCCAGCGGCAATTATCGTGTTCACACTGGCTGTGAATCAGAAAAAAATATGCGCCCAGCCAGCTTGCTGCAATTACCACCCGGCATGGCGCATTATTATCGTCGCTGGCATCCGCAGTATCGTGATCTGCCGCCCTGGCGCAAAGATTGCGTGATACAGGAAAATGCAAACCAGGTAATGGAGTTTTTATACCCCGAACAAGGTGCAGAAATATTTCTGCCGGTAGATATGGATGGCAAGCAGAAACCGCTGATTGCCGAAGCCGTGCACAGTGAAGCCAGCGCAAGTTTGCATTGGCACCTGGATGAGAATTATCTCGCACGCACACGTGATTTTCATCAGCTGGCTTTTATGGCTACGCCCGGTAAACACCGGTTAACCATTGTCGATGATCGTGGCAGAAAAATAACACGCGGGTTTACGGTTATTGCCCGTGAATACTAAGCAGGATTAAAGTTGAAAAAGATTAAGGATGGGAAGCAATATTTATTTTTAATAATAATCCGTACCAAGAGAAGTATTAAAAATTATTGATTTAAGCAAAAAGTTAGATGGTTTTTTGAGTGTTATTTTTGTATGCCTGCACAATCCTATCTAGCAGCGTGTTATTTTCCTTCTGCATTTTTTAAATGTTACTCCCGAAACGCTTGAAAAGGACACACACCCATACCGGTAAGTTAAGAATATGTCGTCGTCCCGGCAGGGATTGCCGGGATCCAGAATCCATGGAGGGTGAGCAGCGTCACGTCCCTGTGATCTGGGTTCCGGCAATCCCTGCCGGAATGACGCTGGATTTAACAATTCATTATTTTGTTTGAATGGTATTCTTTTCATCTGACTTATTAGTATGACCAAACAATGATTGCAGCGAACTGATTTCCTTCTCCTGCTCATCGATCTTGGTGCGTAAATCGTGCTCAGTTTTTATGCTTATTAATGGGCGGATTAAAAAGCATTAGTTGCTTGCTTCAGAAGAGTAAATCAGTCCCGCTGAGCTGTATTCATATGCTCATGTCGATTTCTTCTTCATTGTATTATCTGGCAACCTGTTCAGCGCGTAACGCTGTTCTTGCCAGGTGGTACAGGGTGTTGGTGAACATCGTAAATACCCAGCGGATAAAATTTATCGTGATCGCCTGGAGACTGCCCGGGTTTATACCCACCGCCGCCATCATTTTTTGCAGCAATCCTTTTACGTCACCTTCAATTTCCTTGTTCGTTTTAGCGCCCATATGCAGGTACATGGCGACGCGGTCTAAATAATCGCTGACGGTTCCTCCGGTCTCCTGGAGGCCGGTCATGGTGGTTGTCAGAATCTGCTTGAATAACCAGGCCATGCCATGGCTGATCATGGTATAGGTTTGGCTGTTGAGGACAACACCCTGAGAGCTGGTTTTTCTGAGCCAGGTTTTGGTTTCTGCATCCCAGTTTACGGTGGGTGGTTTCTGGCGCAATTGATTAAACGAGGTCGCGTGTTTAACGTTTGCAAAGTAGCTGGCACTGCTGTGTGCCCGCAACGGGTTCAATGTATGAAAATCGATATAACAACTCTTGGTACCCTGGTCTGGCACATGAAGAAATGGCCAAACGGGAACCATGGGCACGTAATCGGAGCTGTGATAAACGCGGAAAATATTCTGCGCCTTGACGCGCAAGGTAAAATCCTGCGCAAATCCCCGGTGACCCACGCGCGGGCAGCCAAATGTGTAAAGCTTGGCTTGCATGCCTTTACGCGCGGCCCAGTCTGCCACCAGCGTCGCCACTGCGCCGCCCATGCTATGGCCCCACACAATGCACCCGCGTTGGGTTTTTCCCCGCAAAATGTTGCTGAAACAGGTTTTCAATGTCCATGGTATTGAACACTTTATTAAAACCAGAGTGGACGACCTTGCCCTTATGCACAGCTGTGCGCCCGGCATGGAGATCGGTAATCACATCCAGGAGCGAGCCCGTGCCACGAACAACAACAAGCGCGTCGCCCGCATAAATACCTTTGCCCCGGGCGATGACACCAAAGCCGGTTTCTTTCATCAGAAACGCACCGCCGGAAATACCTTTGAAACGGGACGCGGGGGAAAAATCAAATTGATCACTTAATCTAAAGAATACATCAGGCACATTCGTGCTCGACTGGATACGATAGGATGCCACTGCGGCCGTTGCAGCGTGGCTTGGAGTGAGGTTAGCCATGGTTTTTCTCCTTGCTGAGAAGTTAAAGGTAAGTAGTTACCACTTGCAGATAGTTTTTACGGGCATAAAAAGAGAAGGATCATCTTTCATCGCGGGTTCCAAATTTAATTCGCAGGTAATGGGAGGTAACTTACGGTGATTAAACTCATCATTCAAGTCGTAACCATGTTTTGCCCCACTCCAGGCAGGATATTCTTTACCCTGGAAACGGATGAACATCGTTTGCTCTATGACTGGTTCAATCGGCATATACTGCCGCAGCAATGAAAAAGCAAACATCGGTGTAAAGTGAAATGCTCCCTGTGCATCGGTGGTCGTGGAATCGGTATGCAGTTTTTCATCCGGCCACCATGCTTTGCGAATAATTTCCGCACCGGCCACGGGTTTGCCGTGGAGGGTGACCACGCCGCTCACTTCCGAATACAAACATGCTTTTGCAAAATCAAAGAATCCCATAACGAATCCTGTTGCTGTGATGGCAAGGAGTGCTACGAAGAAGTATTTTGTTGCATAGCGTTTTTTCATGGCAAAAAATAAAATGAATCACTGAATTCAGTCAATACTTTTGAAGCATTACCAATATTATTTGGCATGTCGTAAGACGCATTTGTTAAGCGCCCATCAACACACCACACCAGGCATCAGGACGGCACACCAAAGCCGAAGGGGAAATGAAAACGTAAACCTGCCAGGGGATCATAGATTGAGGTTTGCCAGGCGTGCGCGTCGGGATTCCACCAGAACAAACTCTTTGATAAAGGCTCGGCCGAATCGGCGTGAATCTGCTGACAGGTTTGTCTCAGTGCGGTGACGGCCTGCTCATCTTTTGCATCACAAAATATTACACTGTCCGCATTCGGTACGGCGACGACAATTTCACGTAGTTTCAATTCATCTATTATTGTCTGCCATATGGAGGACATTAACAGCATGCTGGCGTCATCTGCATATTTTATTTCATGCGACAGTTGCCACACCGGGCCGCCAATGGAGTTCAATTTTGCATTTTGTGATTGTGCAGCGCTGAGGTTGTCGAGTGCCAGGGTGTGTAGATCTTGTTTCTTAATATGCAGTGTGTATTTTATATGTTCGTCCTTTAAATAGTGCAGTGTATTCTCCCGGTATACGGCATAACATAACCATAAGTCGCCCAAAAAAGGTTGGAACAATACCGGTTTGGTTTCATCCGTATTCAACGCATGGATAAATGCGAGGTTTTTTATAACCGGGTAAATGTTCGCTGCATCGGTTGGCCAAATGTCGTTATAACCCAGTGCTGCATTGACTTTTTTTGCAAGGTAATACAATAACTCCGCATCGCTAAAGCCTGATGCACCTGCCTGCTCTGCTTGTTTCATCAGTTCATACAAAGGAATTTTGAATGTATGGCCTTCAACCGCTTTAACGGTGAGCTCCATGTCATTAACAATCGTCACATCTGCAACTTGTGGTAATGCCAGGCAAGCTTGTTTTGCGTAGTCATGTACATACTCAAATGCCTGCTGAGGCGTCATGTTTATATTCATGTTTGTGTACCGTAGTGTTGTTTTAAAAGTACGGAACGCTCAAGCATCCCGCTTGCCGTGTTGGGTAAGACATCATCACTGTTTGAGATAATACTCGGGGTGCGTATTTTTGACAAAACGAATTATGCCTGTTGGCACACAGAAATCTGACATTTAACATGTTTTTTTAAATTACATTACAAACCAAGAGATGCCCAGGCAAAAGGGCCGGATGACACCTTGCCGACCGCTTTGCCGGAACTGGTTTGGAGCGATGAAGAATGGCTGGCAGCAGCGATGAAGCCTGGGCGCACCATGAATTGCTAAAAGAAGTCGCCGCCATTCATGCCCGGTATGGCGATTTACCGGCATGAGCCGGTGATGGTGGCAATAATTTATAACCGTCTATTTCACTTCCGGCAAATCATCCGACGGTGTTGATAAGTGCATAGAATCTTCTTCCTTGGACGATTCCAGTTCCTTGGTGCCGCCACCAAAATTGATTTTCCATTCCAGATTGCTACGTGAATCTGCATTGTTCAGTGCTGTTTTTAAATCGATCTTGCCATCTTTAAATAATCTAAACAGTGACTGATCGAAGGTTTGCATGCCATCGGCTTCACCCTTTTCCATGATCGCCTTGATTTCATGAAATTCACCTTTGCGGATCAGTTCAGATATGTAAGGCGAGTTGATGAGGATCTCAACCGCGGCAATACGCTTACCGGTCATGCCAATCACCAGTCGCTGCGAAATAATGGCACGCAAATTCATCGACATATCCATCAGTATCTGGTTGCGCGCATCCGGCGGGAAAAAACTCAAGATACGGTCGAGTGATTGATTGGCATTAACAGCATGTAATGTTGTTAAACATAAATGGCCGGTATCTGCGTATTGAATCGCGGCTTCCATGGTTTCACGGTCGCGCACCTCACCAATCATGATCACATTCGGTGCTTCACGCATCGCTTCGCGCAAGGCGTTTTCATACGACAGCGTATCCAGCCCAACTTCGCGCTGCCCAACAATCGATCGATTGTGATTGAAGGTATATTCGATAGGATCTTCAATCGTAAGAATATGACAGGATACGGTACGGCTGCGATAATCGATCATCGACGCCAGTGATGTTGATTTACCCGAACCTGTTGAGCCCACCACCAGCACCAAACCCTTGTGCAACATAACGATATCTTTTAATTTTACCGGTAAATTTAATGCCTCAATGGTGGGCACATTGGGCTTGATAAAGCGGATAACCATCGACACTTCACCACGCTGCATGTAAATATTAATGCGGAACCGGCCTACATCTTTTACAGATAAACCCAGGTTCATTTCCATGGTGGCTTCAAAGCCCATACGCTGTTGGTCATCCATAACGCTGTTGGCAATTTCTCGTGTCATCCCGGGCTCAAGCGGCGTTTTACCAATGGGCATCATAACGCCTTCCACGTTCATGCTCACGGGTGCACCGGTTGTAAAATATAAATCAGAGCCGTTACGCTCCGACATTAATCTAAGATATGGCTGGATGTTCATTCTGTTTAAATTAGTCGCTGGTAAATTCGCCGGTTAATTCAGGGTCAACGCATACGTCCCGGCGCTGCTTTTTCATCCTGCTGCATCTGCATACCGCCTACTTCATCCATCAAGTTACCGGCCTTGGCGGTCTTGCCTTGCAATTTTATGCGCAGGCGCAAATCATTGATGGAGTCGGCGTTGCGTAACGCATCTTCATAGGTTATTTCGTCATTTTCAAATAACGTAAACAAAGACTGATCAAATGTCTGCATACCGTATTCAGTAGATTTATGCATGAGCTCCTTCATCTCATGCACATTGCCTTTAAATATCAAATCCGCCATTAACGGCGTATTGAGCATAACTTCTATCGCCGCCACACGGCCAGTACCATCCGCCTTCGGGATCAGGCGTTGCGAGATGATGCCTTTCATATTTAAAGATAAGTCCATCAACAATTGCGGCCGACGCTCTTCCGGGAAAAAATTAATGACGCGATCCAGCGCCTGATTGGTGCTGTTGGCATGCAGCGTAGACAAACATAAATGTCCGGTTTCGGCAAACGCAATGGCGTGCTCCATGGCTTCACGATCACGAATTTCGCCGATCAGAATGACATCAGGTGCCTGACGTAATGTATTTTTCAAGGCAATTTCATAGCTATCTGTATCCACACCCACTTCGCGTTGGGTCACGATACAGTTTTTATGTTGATGTACAAATTCGATAGGATCTTCAATGGTTATAATATGACCGTAACTGTTTTCATTTCTATAGCTGATCATGGATGCCAGAGAAGTGGATTTACCGGAACCGGTTGCACCGACAAAAATGACCAGGCCACGTTTAGTCATGGCCACATCACGCAACACCGGAGGCAACCCCAGCTCATCAAAGTTTGGAATTTCGGAACGGATCACACGCAACACCATGCCCATGGAACCACGCTGGGTAAATGCATTGACGCGATAACGTGATACGCCAGGCAAGCTGATGGCAAAATTCACTTCCTGCTTTTGCTCAAACTCACCCAGCTGTTTATCGTTCATGATGGAACGCACCAGCGTTTGTGTATGCTGCGGTGTTAGCGTCTGATTCGATACCGGGGTCATGCGGCCATCAATTTTCATAGACGGCGCGGCACCCACAGTAATAAACAAATCCGATCCGTTTTTTTGCACCAGCATGCGCAGCAGGTCATGCATGTAACGTATCGCCTTATCTCTATCCATTATTTACTCCGTTCAATTATTTCTTTTATCTGAATATCTCAGTTGATATACAGTTTATGGTGTTGCTAAAAGCAAATGGAGAAAAACAAAAATGACATTTTTGTTTTTCGTGCTCTGAGAACGCCGGGATGGCGTTATTCAGAGGTTCCCTAAATACTACTTCAAATACTATCTTTGTTTTGCGCCTTGGATCTGGCTTCATCCTTGGTTACTTTGCCACTCTCGACCAGTTCTTTTAAATTCTGATCCAGTGTCTGCATACCTATCGACTGACCGGTTTGTATTGCCGAGTACATTTGTGCAATTTTGTTTTCACGAATCAAATTACGAATCGCCGGTGTACCAATCATGATTTCATGCGCGGCGATACGGCCACCACCATTTTTCTTGAGCAGGGTTTGTGAAATCACGGCGCGTAGTGACTCCGATAACATTGAACGCACCATATCTTTTTCGGCTGCCGGGAACACGTCAACAATACGGTCAATCGTTTTAGCGGCCGAGCTGGTGTGCAGGGTTCCGAATACAAGATGTCCGGTTTCCGCAGCCGATAAAGCGAGTCGTATCGTTTCCAGATCGCGCATTTCACCCACCAGCACCACGTCAGGATCTTCACGTAAAGCCGAGCGCAAGGCTTCATTAAATCCCAGTGTATCGCGATGGACTTCGCGTTGGTTAATCAAGCATTTTTTACTTTCGTGTACAAATTCTATCGGGTCTTCAATAGTAAGAATATGGCCATATTCATTTTCATTGACGTGGTTCACCATCGCCGCCAGTGTGGTTGACTTGCCCGAACCGGTAGGCCCGGTCACCAACACGATGCCACGGGGGTATTCGGAAATGTCTTTGAAAATTTTGGGGGCGTTCAAATCTTCCAATGACAAAATCTTCGATGGAATGGTACGAAATACCGCACCCGCACCCCGATTGTGATTAAACGCATTCACACGAAATCGCGCCAGGCCGGGAATTTCAAAGGAAAAATCCACTTCCCAAAATTCTTCATAGGTCTTACGCTGCTTGTCATTCATGATGTCGTACACCATGGAATGAACCTCCTCATGCGGCATAAATTCGACATTGATACGGCGAACATCGCCATCAACACGAATCATCGGCGGCAGCCCCGCCGACAAATGCAGATCCGACGCCCCGTTTTTAACGCTAAAGGCCAGCAACTGTGCAATATCCATCAAACCCTCCACAGGGACGACTGTGACTCTTATAATGTGTCACCTTTTATAGCCAATTTTTTACACTATGGCCGGATCGCACACTATTGCAGAGAACATTCTTCAAATCCAGCATCTGCTGGATGAATACGCCTTGTCATACGCCCGATCAGGCGCGGATATACAGTTATTGGCGGTTAGCAAAGGGCAATCGGCTGACGCAATACGCACGGCCCATGCCTGCGGACTGCGCGCTTTTGGCGAAAGTTATGTCCAGGAAGCATTAAAAAAAATGCAGTCTCTGGCCGATACAGCTATCAGCTGGCATTTCATAGGCGGCATACAGTCTAATAAAACACGTGATATCGCTTGCCACTTTGACTGGGTACACAGCATCGATCGCTTAACGATTGCACAACGCCTGTCAGCACAGCGCCCGGCTAGCAAACCGCCACTGCAGGTTTGTGTGCAAATCAACCTCGACAACGAATCGTCCAAATCCGGCACCACACTGGCTCAGTTACAACAACTTGCCACCGATGTTGCTCAACTACCGGGCCTGAAGCTTCGCGGTTTAATGGCCTTGCCGCAATCCAGCGATGATTTTGCGCTACAGCGCAGCGCTTTTCGCAAAATACATGATGCATTTATACAATTACGTCATAACGGACTCATGCTGGATACGCTGTCCATGGGCATGAGCAATGACATGGAAGCCGCCATTGCCGAGGGCAGCACCTTGTTACGCATCGGTACTTCCGTGTTTGGTAAACGCCCTGCACCTGCCACAAATTAAGTACACTCCCGCTTTGGATTAACCATGAGCCACACCATGTTCCCAACTATTACATTTATCGGCGGCGGCAACATGGCCGGCAGCCTGATCGGCGGACTGATTGCAGACGGCTGCCCGGCACACCATATCACCGTCACCGAACCCGATGCCGGCAAACTCGAATACCTCAAAAATACATTTGCCGTGCACATACAAACCGATAACAATCTCGCCGTGGCAGCGGCACAAGTGGTCATACTGGCTGTAAAACCACAAATACTACAACCGGTATGCCGTGCTCTGTCCATAACCGTTCAACAAAACAGACCCTTGATCATATCCATCGCCGCTGGCATACGCAGTGGTGATATTGATCGCTGGTTAGGCAAGCACCTTGCCATCGTGCGCTGCATGCCCAACACACCGGCATTGTTGCGCTGTGGTATCACCGGTTTATATGCCAATGCAAAAGTAAACACGGAACAACGCGATACGGCACAGCGCATATTGTCAGCCGCCGGATCAACCCGTTGGGTGGAGACAGAAGATTTAATCGATGCCGTAACAGCCGTGTCCGGATCTGGCCCGGCTTACTTCTTTTTGTTAATGGAAGCCATGATCGCCGCCGGTGAAAAACTCGGGCTGGATGTAAAAACAGCGCAACAACTCACCCTGCAAACGGCTCTGGGTGCTGCGCGCATGGCACTGGAAAGCGACGTTGATGCGGCTACACTACGTGCCCGCGTTACATCAAAGGGTGGCACCACGGAAGCGGCCATTAAACATTTTCAGGACCATCATTTTAATGAACTGGTCAATAATGCCCTGGCCGCAGCCAACCAGCGCGCAACTGAAATGGCGGATATTTTAGGTAAAGACGCTTAAGGAGCCTCTGATCAAGTTTGGGCGAGCGGATTTGTGAGACAGAATTTTTCAGCACAAGGCGTCCATGAATATCGACATGGGCAGGCAATATCCAGGAATCTTGCCAAGTTTCACAACGCAGTGATGGAAAATTCTGACCGCAAAGCCGCCGTACATAACTTGATCAGAGGCTCCTTAGTGTATTGCTACGAACGACTTGATCACATTGTGCGCCTGCAAGCGCACCTACAGGAACTCACATGAATCCGTTTATATTTCTTATCGACACATTATTTTATTTTTATAGCCTGCTGCTGATGCTGCGATTATTACTGCAATGGGTGCGTGCAGATTTTTACAATCCCATGTCGCAATTCATTGTTAAAGTCACCAGCCCGGTTGTGGTGCCAGTACGTCGGCTCATCCCCAGCATCGGCAGGTTGGATTTGGCGACCTTAATACTGGTAGTAACCTTTACCAGCATCAAAATACTGCTGGTCTCCTGGATTATGGGCCTGCCGTTTAATGCCGCCTGGTTATTCTTTGTTGCCTTCATCGAAACATTTATTTTACTGCTGGATATTTTTCTATTCTCAATTCTTATACTGGCGATTATGAGTTGGATAAACCCTGACCCTCGCCACCCCGCC
The DNA here is from genome assembly GCA_031421475.1 of Gammaproteobacteria bacterium. Classification (GTDB taxonomy): domain Bacteria; phylum Pseudomonadota; class Gammaproteobacteria; order SZUA-229; family SZUA-229; genus JACPVK01. Next base: position 16,080 of record JANOOU010000068.1, read on the forward strand.
GCTGCACTACTACGCAGCATCTCCAACCCCGTGATGAAACCTTTGCAGCAACGCATACCGCCCGTGGGTGGCATGGATATATCGCCTATGGTTGCAATCATTATTATTTATTTTATTAAATATTCACTCCGTTATTTTTTTTAATGGCGGGGGTTTATCAGTGGAAAAATGCTGCTTAAATTTTAACGAGGGCTCTCAGCAGCTGAATACATTTCAGAAAACAGTCACATCACCCCATACAAATTCCATAACCCAAACCCCATCACCATCACCCCCGCCAACTGCCTCACCCGCAAATTTCTCACCAGGGCACTCAAACGTTGTGCAAACACCCCCATCGCCAGCAAATTCGGTAAAGTGCCCAGACCAAAACACAACATCAGCAATGCACCATCAACCACATTGGCACTGGCGACAGACCATAACAACACGCTATATACCAGGCCACAGGGCAGCCAACCCCATAACAAACCTAAAACAAATGCCTGCGGTATGGTGCGCACGGGTAAAAATCTGCGTGCCTGTGGTTCCAGTATTCGCCATAAACCGGCACCGGCTTTTTCAATATGCACCAGCACCGATGTCCATCCGGCAAGATATAAACCCAGCACGATCATTAACACGGCAGCAAACCACTGCATGCTGATTTGCAGCAAACGAATATCCAGCCAGTACACGGCGAGGGCTGAAATTCCACCCATTAAGCTACCGGCCAGGACATAACTGCTGATGCGCGCCACATTGTAACTAAGCAGAATTGCGTAAAAATTCAGACTTTTTTGTTGCTGCGCCGTAGCAAAACCTAAAGCGCCAACTATGCCTCCACACATACCGATACAGTGCACTCCACCCAGCAATCCAGCAGCGAAAGCCGAAATATAGGTAAATTCCTGCATAAAACACCTGTTTTTTTGTTGGACCCGCTTGTATTACGCGAAAAAAAAACTAACAATTCACCCAGAAGTTTGAAGCGTGCACTTAACGCCAAAAACGTTCTTGCTAATCCTTGTAATTGAAACACATATCAGGAGCACACCCCTATGGCGGTTAAGAAAAAATCAGCAAAGAAACCTGCAGCTAAAAAACCAGCAGCAAACAAATCCCCAGCCAAAAAACCGGCAGCAAAGAAATCCGCTGTCAAAGCAGCTCCCAAAACCGTATCGGTTGCCGTTCCTACAGACAGAGCACCCAGCAAATCCGAGATTCTGAATATCATTGCTGCGGATACCACCCTTAACCGCAAGCAAGTTGCTGCTGTACTCGACAGCCTGACCAGCCTGATCGGCAAATCGGTTGGCTCACGCGGTGCTGGCGTATTCAGCTTGCCTGGTTTACTAAAAGTAAAAGTTATTAAAAAACCGGCAACTAAAGCACGCAAGGGCATCAACCCTTTCACCAAAGAAGAAACCATGTTCAAAGCCAAGCCCGCCCGCAAGGTGGTGAAGGTATTGCCATTGAAAGGTCTGAAAGACATGGTGTAACCACGGTCCACTGTGAAAAAAAGCCCGCGTTGCGGGCTTTTTTTTGTTTGACTTGCGACAACTTTTACAAGTTATCCACTAGCAGCTAGTACCTGTGTCCGACTGTAACCTCCGCCTGTGCCTAGTGTGTGTTGCAACAATATTGACATACACGGTGACTACATTACGCAGCCACTGCTTTTATCGATGCAATGCCTGGAACCACTTTGCATTAACAAGATCCTAAAGCGCGCCCCGACTTCACTATGAATATCCGGCAATATCGGTAACAATAGCCGCGAATTGATTAACACAAGCCATGAAATCCCTAATCTACAAACTCAAATTGCCCCGGAAACAACACTGGGCCCACGAATTACAAGCCGTGCAAAAGAATGCACCGCTTGCTATTAGTCTGCTGTTTTTGATGGCCTGCGGGCACGCCTTATCTCAACTTACCTGGTTATTAATACCTGCTGAAGAGACCAACGACGAACAGCCCGTCGTTATGAATAACGTAAGCACTCGTCGTCCTGTACAGGACACCATATTACAACTCACCCAGGCACATTTATTAGGCGTCTACCAACCTAAAATGACGGCAGCTGCCAGCGCTAATGCGCCCGACACCCAAATGAATCTGACCTTAAAAGGTATACTGGCCGGTAGCCCAAATGTGTCCTTTGCCATTATTGCTCAAGGTCAAAATGGAGCCGAAGATTTTTACGGCATAGGCGATCAGATTTCGGGGGCCGTGCTGCGCGAGGTTCACGACGACCGTATTATTCTCGAACGCAACGGCCGCTTTGAAACGTTGCGATTGCCTGATGAATTTGGCGCTAACAGCTTTACGGCCGAAACCGATTCGGATGAACCCGCCCAGTTCAGCAATCCGTCATCGCCCGGCGAAGTACTCTCCAATATTCGCCAAAAAGTATTACGCAACCCAACCGCATTTGCGGAATACGCCATCCCCATGCCGTATAACGAGAATGGTCGTCTGCGAGGCTATAAACTACAGCCGCAAGGCGACCGCAGCCTGTTTGATTCCCTTGGTTTGAATCCCGACGATGTCATTATTGCGATCAATGGCGTGGAATTAAATGACCCCTCCAAGGGCATTAGTGCATTACGCTCATTGCAGCGGGCCAAATCGATTGATGCCCGGGTACTACGCAATGGCGTCGAAATACCGATGCATTTTGAAATACCTTAACAGCTTATTGAAAAAGCTAGCGAGCAAAGCCAGGATAAAGCGAAAATGACGAAAAAGGCGGCGCGTACACGAAGTACATGAGCACGATGAGTCATTACCTTACGCAGCCATATTTATTAAAGCATGGGCAAGCGCAGTCGTTTTTCAACATGCTGTTAAACTGACCACTGAATAAATACTCCTGGCATACTGTTAGAATATGCCGCGCTCAATTGTCACACTATGGAAACGCTCAGGATGTCGTTAAATCACCGCTTCAAACATGTTGTCGCAGCACTTGGCCTGTTACTGCTGTGGCAGACATCCGCCCTGGCTGAAGACCGTATTACGCTGAATTTAAAAGAAGCCGACATCCGCGCATTGATCAGCACGGTTTCAAAATTTACCGGCAAAAACTTCATTATTGACCCGCGCGTAAAAGCCAATGTCACCGTGGTGTCATCCAAAACCATGTCCAGTGCCGAGGTGTATCAAGTATTTTTGTCGGTATTACAGGTACATGGTTTTGCCGCCATACCGATGGGCAACATCATCAAAATCGTACCAGAAGCCAACGCCAAATCCATGCCGACTCTCACACGCGGTTCGGGCGATGACCTAGTAACCCGGGTTTTAACCATGGATCATGTAGCCGCTGCACAGCTGGTGCCAATATTGCGCCCGCTGGTACCGCAACAGGGGCATCTCGCTGCCTACAATCCCAGCAACACACTCATCATTACCGATTACGCTGCCAATATTTCACGCCTGCAAGCCATCATTGCCGCTATTGATAAAGAAGATACCGGTGAGCTGGAAATCATTCACCTAAAACACGCTTCAGCAGTAGAGCTGGTGCGTATTATCACCGCACTCAAGGGCACGGCACCCAAGGCACCGGACTCCGGCAGTGTCTTGTCACTCGCTGCCGATGAACGCACTAACAGCATTTTACTGAACGGCGAGCGCTCTGATCGCATCCGTGTACGCGCCACCATCGCGCAGTTGGATACACCCACCACTAACGATACTGGCAATACCAACGTTATCTATCTTAAGTACGCCAAAGCGGAGGACATGCTGAAAGTACTCACCGGCGTACAAAAAGGCGCCGAAAAAAATCAGCCCAAAGCAGCCGTAGCCGCACCTGCAGAGCGTCAGGATTTTGATATTCAAGCCGATAGCGCAACCAATGCTCTGATCATCACCGCCGGCCCGGATGTGATGCAACGTATGCGTAACATTATTCGCCAGCTTGATATACGTCGCGCCCAGGTATTAATTGAATCCATTATTGCTGAAATTTCCGAAAGTAAAACCAAGGACTACAGCTCCCAATTTGTGATTGCAGGCAATAGAAGCGCGACCGGATCAACACCTATAGGTGTCTCCAACTTCGGTGGCAGCAACGGCATTATCGGTTTATTCAGTGGTAATCCGACCAATATTGCCGGCTCGATCGGCAATGGCATGACCATTGGTGTCGGCTCCAACAGTGGCACACGATTCGGTTTTTTATTACGCGCGCTTAATGCCGATGCATCCACCAATATTTTATCAACACCCAGCATCGTGACACTGGATAACGAAGAAGCCCAAATTGTTGTGGGCCAGAACGTTCCCTTTTTAACCGGCTCGTTCACCAACACCGGCGCCGGCAGCGGATCAACCAATCCGTTTCAAACCATTGAGCGTAAAGATGTCGGCATTACTCTAAAAGTGACGCCACAAGTCAATGACGGTGACACCATCAAACTCAGTATTGATCAGGAAATTTCCGACATCATTGCCAGCCCCACTGGAGCCAGCGACATCAGCACCAGCAAACGTACACTTAAAACAACGGTGCTCGTTGAGAACGGAGAGATCCTGGTACTCGGTGGATTAATCGACGAGAAAATGCTCGACAGCGAACAAAAAGTACCTTTACTTGGCGACATACCTTTGCTCGGGTCCCTATTCCGCTCACATTCCACATCCAAGACAAAACAAAACCTGATGATATTCATGCGCCCCAGTTTGTTACCTGACAGCCAGACTGCACAGCAACATACCAGTGAAAAATACAATTATCTGCGCGCACAACAAATGCAGGCAGGCGAAGACGGTTATGGTCTGTTTGGCACAGCTGAAATGCCGCTGTTACCCGAACACGTTCCCGCACCGATAAAACCCAAAGCTGAAACACCGGCTGATACCATGGATGCACCGGTCACTACAAACAGCACTTCACCTGCAACACCGGTTATTGTGCCTGCCATACCAGTTATGGCGCCAGACGCTGAAACATCCGGCACGGCAACAACAGAATCGACAACACCTGTTACAACCGACAACACCGATATTCAAACCCAATCTATCACGCCCGCCGCAAACACAACGCCGGGCAACACGACGGCAACGGCAACAGAAACGATTCCAACTGAACCGGCTGCCGACAGCGAGCAGTCCACCATACCACCACCTGCCAGCAATCATGACCAACCTGCAGCTGATAATTGAACCCGAAACGGCGCAACCCCTGACTGCGCAAAGCCTGCCTTACGCCTTTGCAAAACGTCACGGCGTGCTGATTGGCCAACTGGATTCGGTGCAGGCGCAACTGATGTATCGCGATGCGCCCAATCCACAAATCATCAGCGAAGTCCGACGCATTTTTGCGCGGCCGTTACAACTATCAGCAACCACTGCTGAACAATTTGAAGCGCTATTGGCACAAACCTACGAAACCAATTCCGGCCAGACCATGGCGATGATGGAAGATGTCAGTGAAGAACTGGATCTTGATCAGCTGGTTGAAACCATCGAACCCGAAGACTTGATGGAATCACAGGACGATGCGCCGATTATTCGCCTGATCAATGCTCTACTGACTGAAGCCATCAAAATCAACGCATCGGATATACACATTGAATCCTTCGAAAATCGCATGCGCATACGGTTTCGTGTTGACGGTGTGTTGCGCGAAATTTTACAGCCACCTAAAAATATTGCACCGCTGGTAATCTCACGTGTAAAAGTGATGGCGAAACTTGATATTGCTGAAAAACGTCTGCCACAAGACGGACGTATTTCACTTAAAGTGGCGGGTCGCTCGGTGGATGTGCGTGTGTCCACCCTGCCCGCTGGCCACGGCGAACGAATTGTATTGCGTTTACTCGATAAACAGGCTGGCCGACTCGATTTGCAACATCTGGGCATGGCCGAAAATGATCGTGATCTTTTACACAAATTATTGCACCGCCCGCATGGCATTATTCTTGTTACCGGCCCCACCGGCTCCGGTAAAACCACCACCCTGTATGCCGGCCTGACACGCCTAAACGACAAAAGTCGCAACATACTCACGGTTGAAGATCCCATCGAATACTACCTTGATGGCATCGGCCAGACGCAAGTCAACACACGTGTTGAAATGACATTCGCACGCGGCTTGCGCGCCATTTTGCGCCAGGATCCGGATATCGTCATGATCGGAGAAATTCGCGATCTCGAAACCGCCGCTATTGCGGTGCAAGCATCCCTCACAGGTCATTTAGTGTTATCCACCCTGCACACCAACACTGCCATCGGCGCCGTCACACGTTTACGCGACATGGGTGTTGAACCGTTTTTACTGGCCTCCAGTTTAATTGGCGTACTGGCGCAACGACTGGTCAGAAAACTGTGCCCGCATTGCAAAACACCACACACCGCCAGCCATACCGAATGCGACTGGCTGGGAGTCGATAGCGCCACACCACCCACTATTTATCAGCCCGCCAGTTGCGATCAATGCAATCACCTGGGTTATCACGGCCGCACTGGCGTTTATGAATTTATTAATGTTGACGGCAAACTGCAAGGCCTGATACATGACGGCGCCGGTGAACAGGAAATGGAAAAATATTCACGCCAGTTTTCAAAAAGCTTACGGCAGGATGGACAGCGATTGGTGTTGGCGGGGATGACGGCATTGGAGGAGGTTTTGCGGGTGACGAAGGAGGATTAATTTCTTGGGTGTGATGTGGATTGTTTACTGTATTTGCAGTTTGCGCTGAAAATTTTATTTCGCCCTCGCTGGGCGAGTAACTTTCTTTGCTTGTGCAAAGAAAGTCACCAAAGAAACACCCCCCACGCCGTTTACCCCTTCGGGGTCCCCGAAGGGGTAAACGGCTAATGGGACTAACATCAAAAGCAACAGCAAAAGAAAAAAGCAAAGCTAAAGCCTTGCAATTTTCGTAGGTGCGATTAGCGCAGCGTAATCGCACGAAAGTGAATGCATTAAAAACGTTATGCCTGCAAAACAGTTGCGTAGGGCGTATTAGGCGTAAGCCGTAATGCGCCGAATGGGAACAGCGTGATATAGGTGGGTTTTTAAAAGTGATAGTAGTCAAGTCAATAATCATTCGGCGTAATGCCCTTCGGTTATTACGCCCTACGCTTGCTGTTCGGTAAACGGCTAATGGGACTAACATCAAAAGCAACAGAAAAAGCGAAAGACTTATGCAGTAATTGAATAACGTATTGTCTTACCGAAGGAAACCATTCTTTAATTATTGCTTTTAGTTTTGGTTTTTGCAGTTTCTTTTGATGCTGTATGCCCCTTGAGCGTTGCCTCGCCGAGTGGCTTTTGCCACGGCAAAATGGCTCTGGATGGCCAGTTTAGTTTTGATAAGCCAGGACGGCGCATCAAAACGGCCTTGAAGCAAAAGACGCTCTGCGAGGGAAGCCCGAAGGACCAACATGACTGGGGTGTGTTTTCTTGGTTACTTCTTTTGCACAAGCAAAAGACAAAATCGCCGGGAGCGATTTTGAATTCGCGTAGGCGAACCCGAAGGGCGAACGCCAGGGAGGGTGTTCGTAACTGACTCGCCAGCAGGCGAAAAATGGATTTTCAAAGCCAGAAAAAATTGCAGCGAATATTCATAACTCTATGCATTCCCACGCAGAACGTGGGAACGAGAAAATAAAGCTAACAAATAACGATGCTCAATCAGTAAACAATACAAATTTAACGAAACGTAAAATAACTATGGCCGCATTTGAATACACCGTCCTCGACGAAAAAGGTAACGAAAAAAAAGGCGTAATCGAAAGCGATTCGCCGCGTCAAGCGCGCGCATTATTACGCGAACGTGGACTCATGCCGATCAATATCGACAGCGCTGCCACCCAGGACCGCAAACAAATATCCGGTAGCAAACCGGTTAGTAAACGTGGCATCAGCGCCACCGATCTCGCCTTGTTCACGCGCCAGATCGCCACATTGGTACGGGCTGCCTTGCCACTGGATGAGGCCTTATCTGCCGTCGGACAACAAACAGAAAAAGCACGTATTCAAAGCATGATTTTTGCTATTCGTGCACGTGTACTGGAAGGTCACACCTTGGCAACAGGACTGGGGGATTTTCCACGCGTGTTTCCCGAACTGTATCGCGCAACCGTTGCAGCCGGCGAACAATCCGGACATTTGGATACAGTACTTGATCGACTGGCTGATTACGCAGAATCGCGGCAGCAAATGAATGCCAAAATTACGCAGGCATCGGTATACCCGGCAATACTAACCTTCGTTGCACTCATGGTTGTTGGCGGGTTATTAGTATTTGTCGTACCAAAAATTGTTGCCGTGTTTGAAACATCAGGACAAGACTTGCCCGTATTAACGCGCATCATGATTAGCCTGAGTGAATTTTTACAGGCCTGGTGGTGGCTATTGGCCATCGCGGCCAGTGCAGGTACGTTTGCTTTGAAAAAGTTTTTGCAAATTCCATTTAATAAATCGCGTTATCACTTGTTACTACTGCGAATACCGGTAGTGGGTCGTTTGGTACGTGGCGTTAACAGTGCACGCTTTGCCCGCACTTTCAGCATTCTGATTGCCAGTGGTATACCGGCGGTAGAGGCACTGAAGTTATCTGCACCGGTTATCACCAACATGCCCATGCGTGCGGCCGTTGATGATGCCGCCAGCCGCGTGCGCGAAGGCTCCAGCATTTATAGCGCATTACAGCGCAGCAAATTATTTCCTCCCATGACACTGCATTTAATTGCCAGTGGTGAGCGCAGCGGTAACTTGCAAGACATGCTGGAAAAAGCAGCACAACAACAGGAACGTGAACTCGAAACTTTAATCGCCACGTTTATGGGATTATTTGAACCCCTGTTGATT
>JANOOU010000069.1:0-1825 GCA_031421475.1 Gammaproteobacteria bacterium
AGCGCATCCACCAAGGTTATCGGCGGATGCGTGTACTTATCCGCCCTACATTCATAATTTTTTTGACTTGATCAGAAATTCCTTAGCTTAATAGTATTGTGTTTTACCTTGTTTACTCACTGTGTACAAATAATTTCGGAGAATTGCTATGAGCAATAAAAATAAACCAGGCATGGGTTTTGAAGTGAATATCCGTAGTACAAACAATAATCCGTTGGTCGACCATACAAATGGGGATGTGCCATTTAATATGGCCATTCTGGGTGATTTTAGCGGTAGTTATGATCATCCGAATTCTGCTCAAAAGCCGCTGGCACAACGTAAATTTATTGTTATTGATCGTGACAATTTTGATGAAGTATTGGCACGGTTCAAAGTAACACTGAATATTTCAAGTGTTGGTGAGTCTGGTAATAAAACAGCTATAAATATTTCTGGTCTGGATGATTTTCACCCGGATGCCCTTTATGAGAAACTGGAGGTTTTTAGCAAGTTACGAAATATTCGTCGGCGTTTGAAAGATAAAAACAGTTTCGATTCCGCTGCCAGCGAAATCATGGGTTGGCTTGTTGTTGATAAACAAACCGAACAAAACGTCTCGACCACACCAGCATTTGAGCGCGACAAGGTTCTTCAACACGGAAGTTTATTGGATAACATACTCGACGTAACACCGCAGTTCTCATCTGATATGGAGTACATTACAAAACCCGGTGGTATTGATCAATTAATCAAACAAATTATCTCACCTTATGTTGAGCCATCCACCCATCCGCGGCAACCGGAAATGCTTAAAGCGGTTGATGATGCTACAGCGGGTTATATGCGTCAGATATTGCATCATCCACACTTTCAAAATCTTGAAGCAGCATGGCGTTCAGTGTATTTTTTAATTAGTCGTATCGAAACCGGACGCCATCTTAAAATATATTTACTGGATGTTTCCAGGCAGGAACTGGAAGCAGATTTAGCCGGTGGCGAAACCTCATCCGTTATGCATAAACTATTTTGTGATCCTGCTATCAACGATATTTCCTGGAGTTTATTGGTAGGTAACTACACATTTGAAGATAAAATCGATGATGTATTATTACTGGCACAATTAGCGGATATCGCAAAAAATGCGCATGCGCCTTTTCTGGCAGGTGCTAATGAAACACTGGCCGGTTGCGAATCATTTTCTCAATATCCAGACGCTGCTGATTGGCAATACGAGATAAAGTCAGGTGTTGGGAATGCCTGGAAAATGTTAAGACAAAGTCCTGTTGCTGATTATATTGGCCTTGCGCTACCGAGATTTTTGCTGCGCGTGCCTTATGGTAAAAAATCCGGGCCCATTGACGCCTTCGATTTTGAAGAAATAACACGAGACGGGTCTGCGTGCCATGAATGTTTCCTATGGGGCAATGCTGCGTTTATCAAGGCGGAGCAATTAGCATGGCATTTGCCGAAAATCATTGGGCTATGCGTCCCGGCGATGCCAATCAAACTGATAACCTACCCATGTATTATTACGAGGAAGAGGGTGAAACATTGCTAATGCCGTGTGCGGAAATATACCTGACTGAAAAAGGTGGCAGAAAATTGTCTGCGCAAGGTTTGATAGCCTTATGGTCAGTGAAAAATATGGATGCAGTAAGATCGAGCGATTTTAATGCGCTGTCAGCCGATCAAAAAAATTTGCAGGGAAGGTGGATAAAATAGAATACAGGGCACCTCTAAAAATGCACTTTTTCCGCGATGGCTGCGTCACCGATTTTTGCTCCTGCAAAATCGGCATACAATACATCCTGTATATAACCTCCGTGCTCGACAAAATCGCCTG
>JANOOU010000070.1:0-12822 GCA_031421475.1 Gammaproteobacteria bacterium
AAAGACATTGTTAACTCACTGGGTTACTGGTTGTTTAGATGTTTTTCCAGGGTGGATCTGAATATCGTCATGCTGGCATTCTCAGAAATACCCTAGCAGCTTGTTGAAAAACTATCTGCGTTGCCGCTGCGGCGTTTTTCAACAAGCTGCTAGGGAGCCTCTGAATAAGTATTAACACCACAGATACGGATGAAATCGTGTGGTTCGACTTAATCGGATGTTCCCTAGTTAAAAAAATCATCACCTTTAAATTCCGGTTTCGTGACTTTTTTTATCGTCGGTTTTTTGATTTTGGTTTTGTCTATATCTTTACCGTCTTTGTCTTTACCGCCTTTGTCTTTACCGTCTGCATTTTTTTCGTCATCATCTGCGCGTTCATCGGGCTTTTCATCGAGGTTACTGCCATCGATAATTTTCAGCGCATTGCCCGATATGCGTATTGTTGCAGATGAGGTCACAACATTATTGGCGGTCACAGGGATAACAACACGATAAACCGCATCCTTGTATTGCAAGAATTCAGCATACAACGCGACATAGGTGGTTTTGTTGTCCAACACTAGAAAATCATCGCGTGTCTCACCCGGCTTCAAAGGTTTTAATTTTTGTACTGCAATTAAATCCGCGCCAATTATTTCGCTGTCACGCTCGTACAGCGAAATAAAATCTGCCTTGTTAAACATCTTCGTCGATTTTAATTCATACATACGAATATAGAGCGGCGACGGTTTTTTCTTCTCGTCTGGATTAATGTCCGCATCGGCGACAAACGTAATTTTAAGATCGGTATCCAGACCGAAGTAACCACCGACACCACTATTAACAGCGGTACATGCCGTTTGCAGCAATAGTAAACCAGTGAGCAGGACCAGATGTAGTATGCGTGACATTTTATTTTGCCTCTATTTTCAATTATTTTTGTTTGGTACGTGTTATTGCCAGACGTTGCAGTTGGTCTTCATAGGCCCGAACAAAATCGTCGCCAAAAAGATATTGGAACGAGTTATCAATGTCGCTCGTCAAGTCGTTGTAATAATCATTATATAGTTCCCAGTTTTTTGCGTTCTTGCTACCCGGTATCAGGCCGCCTTTATTTTGTTTATCAAAACGTTTTTCCAGCACCGCCGGATCAAAACGTTCCAGCACGCCTTTAAATGCAGCGCGCATACCGGATAACACAGCAATCTGATGTTCTGCAATACCAACAAAACCTTCTTCTACCGCTTGCCTCGGCGCTTTGTAGGCATTACCTTTTTTCAGGAACATGTTTTCCAGTGCATCATCCACATTGACTGAAAATTTAAGTGGATTGTTTTCAACCGGTTGGATAGTTGTCACACTCATGCGAAATTCATTTTTGATGCTGCTGCGCGAAGTCAGAATTTTCATCATGCCTCCAACCATATCCCGCAACAACTCGCCTACGGTCTGACTCAGCTCTTGTATTTTTTCATCCGACAAATTGCGATCCGCAAAACCCAGGGCTGACATTAGAATCATGTCCGATTTTGAGGCCGGGCGTGACGCAGCCGCAGCGACAGGTTTTTGCTGCCGGAGCGCAGACAGCTCCAGCGCAAATTTTTTATTGATGGATTCCAATTCGGCAATTTTTCGATAAGCATCCTGTAACAGCCCTCCCATCTCGGCCGAGGGCGCAACAGGGCTCGCCACAGCGACAGGGGTTCTTTGCGCAGGCCGGGGCCGGGGAGTAGATGGGGTTTGGATGGGTGGGGCTATCGGCCGCTGCACGGGTGCGGCAGCAAAATCATCGTCCCAATCATCCGGTATACCACCTGAATGACCCGCCTCTTGCGTACTTTCAGGCCAGGCTACCGCATGATTAATGGATGACGCACCGTCTGAATGACTCGCACCTTTTATAAAAGGATTGGATTCGTAACCTGATCGGTCGCCGTTCCCCCCACGCGCCTTTTCCAGCGCAAGAAGCGGATCATTTTCATCCGGCTCCATACTAAATAAAGAGTCTTTAGTGGAAACGTGGCCCTGGCTGAAGGGATCGAAATCTGCACCGGATATGGGTGAATTAAATACATTGTCATCACCGGGTGATCCGGCAAAGGGACTGGCTGCAAAAGGACTGTCATAACCGTCGGGCTGATTGAATCCACCCGGTGCTGAAGACTTGTCATCCGTAGCACACTCCACAATTTGAAATTCGTATTCACCCAATGAAAAAACATCGCCCTGCCTAAGTGGCGCCTTGTTATCTTTTCCCAGGGGCTCAACCGAGCCATTCAGGAAGGTGCCATTGGTGCTCAGATCGGTTAAAAAATACTGGCCGTTTTGTGCGCTGATCTGGCAATGTTTAGTAGAGAGGAACCGCTCAGGATCGGGCAACACCCACTGATTGTTGGCGCCGCGGCCAATGTAACCGCCTTGTGCATTAAATGTCCGGGAGACATCCGCATCCTGCACCCCTCCCGGGCTTTTGATAATAGAGATCTGCACGTACATTAATCATCGTCCTGAAATAGCTGTAACATAGTTTGAAATTTACCTATATTTCAATTACTTAACATTTAGTAAAAGTTGCCTATCATAACCTATTCACTATACAATTTGATTCCTACAGAGAGAATATTACCTATTGTGCTAGGCGCATCCAAGCTGCATGATACCGATTCTTAACTACAACACCGATGAATTTATGCAACTAAACCATGTAGAAAATTGCTCTCATAACTTTACATCACTCGAGTGATATCATATAAATACCTAAATTACTTAGCCTAAATTATTAGGATTATTGTAATCAGTGACTGGACTGCAGCGCAACGTTACACGCTCAAGCCGCAAATGGAAAACAGAATATAATGGCAACACCAGAAATTATAGATATCAACGGCATGCTTCAACCGGTATCAGAAGATAGCCCGGCCGGTACGGATATCCGGGAAGATACCTCCCCCACATCTCCTTACTACGCTATTAAAGATGCACGTAATGCCGCGCGAGCCGCTGAACGTAATAGCATGTTCGACGAGGATGGCGGCAGCACCGAAGCAACCGAAAGCTGGCGCAAGGTCCTCGCCCTAGCCCCCGATATACTTCAAAATCAGGCCAAGGATCTGGAAGTTGCCTGCTGGTATATTGAAGCACTGGTTAGACGTCACGGCTTTCAGGGATTGCGGGATGGCTTTAGTTTAGTTCGGCAATTGATCGAGAAATACTGGGAGAATTTACACCCCATGCCGGATGAAGACGGTATGGATACACGCGTTGCCCCCCTGGCCGGACTCAATGGTGAAGGTGCCGAGGGCGTACTGATTACGCCGATTCGCAATGTAAACATTACCGAAGGTACGTCGGTTGGGCCGTTTAATTTCTGGAAGTATCAACAGGCACTGGATGTACAAAAAATAACCAACGAAGAACAACGCGCGGCTAAATCCGACAAACTCGAATTCAAGCTGGAAGATATAGAACGTGCAGTTACTGAATCCAGCGAACAGTTTTATGTGAATTTACGCGATGATTTGCAACAAGCCCTGAGTGAGTTTCGCAAAGTCAGTCGATTGCTGGATGGCCACTGCGGTACACACCACGCACCGCCTTCAAGCAACATTGTTACCGCACTGGAAAACAGCCTCGGCGCCGTCAAACACCTCGGCAAGGCAAAACTACCCACTGAAGAGGTGGCCACAGCTGAAAATGGCGACCCGGCGGCGAATTCTGCTGCTACAACGGCGGTAACATCAAGCTTACAAGGTGCAGTGAAGAATCGGGCTGATGCTTTCAGAAAATTAACTGAAATATCCGAGTTTTTTCTTAAAACAGAACCCCACTCACCCATATCGTATATTCTTGCGAAAGCCGTGAAATGGGGAAGCATGCCACTCAATGAACTTATTCTGGAATTAATACCGGAAACGACTTCACGCAATTACTATCGCACACTCATAGGGATAAAATCCGACACTGAGTAACAATTTTTTTATACAACTTAATTTAAACGACTCAATTTAAACGACTAAATGTTGTTCATCACAAACGCATTTATAACAAGGGGAATCTACATGTCTGAAAGCATCCATAACAAATTAAAACGTGTGCGCAAGCCACGCGTGCACATCACATATGATGTTGAAACAAACGGAGCTGTTGCCGAAAAAGATATACCCTTTGTTATGGGTGTAATGGGTGACTACTCAGGTGATAACGCCGATGGCAAAAAAGCACTGAAAGATCGAAAGTTTTCCACCATTGATCGCGATAATATTAATGATGTCATGTCAACTATCGCACCTCAAGTTAACATGAAAGTAAATAACACCATTGAAGGTAATAATTCTGAAATGTCGGTCAATCTCAACTTCAAAAATATGGAAGACTTTGAACCGCACAAAATCGTTGAGCAGGTGGAACCTCTGAAAAAGCTGCTCGAAACACGCAACAAGCTCCGAGATCTACTGACCAAGGCAGATCGATCGGAAAAACTTGAAGAAATCCTGGAGCAAGTATTAAGCAATACCGCTTCACTGGCTGCACTGACGGGTGAACTCGGTGGTAACAAAGACGGTAACAACGATAAGGGTGACAAATAATGGTCGACAAAAAGAAACAAGATGACGCTGCGGAAGCTGAAACAAAAGAAGTCAGCTTTCTTGAACAGGCGATCGGCGCCACTAAACAAACACCTAAAGACGAAACCACCGAACTTTTAAGAACACTTACGGCTGAAGCCATGAATGGCACTGTAAAGTGGGACAAAAACCTGTCAGTGACAATAAACGCTGCAATTGCTGCTATTGACAAGGTTATGTCGGAACAGTTAACCGCCATTTTACATAACGAGAAATTCCAGAAACTGGAAGGATCGTGGCGCGGCCTGAACCATCTGGTGTCAAATTCTGAAACCGGTGCCGGGCTGAAAATTCGCATGATGAATATCAGCAAAAAAGAACTGGGGCGCGATCTGGAAAAAGCTGTTGAATTCGACCAAAGCCAGATCTTCAAAAAGATATACGAAGCCGAATTTGGTATTGCCGGCGGTGAACCCTATGCCGCACTGATCGGTGATTATGAATTCACAGCACATCCCGACGACCTGAATCTACTCACCAGCATGTCCAATATTGGTGCCGCCGGTTTCTGTCCCTTTATTGCGTCAGCCGGTTCCAAAATGTTTGGCCTGGAAAGCTTTACTGAATTATCAAAACCACGCGATCTGGAAAAGATTTTCAATTCCGCAGAATATACAAAATGGCGCAGTTTCCGCGACAGTGAAGATGCCCGTTTTGTAACGCTCACCATGCCACGTGTGTTGGCAAGATTGCCTTACGGGACGTCAACCAAACCGATTGAAGCGTTTAATTTTGAAGAAGTGGCCACGGATAGCAGCGGACGTCACGTTAAAACCGATCATGATGACTATACCTGGATGAGTGCGGCTTATGTCATGGGCACCACCATCACCAAGTCTTTTGCGGAATATGGCTGGTGCACCAGCATACGTGGCGCAGAAGGTGGCGGTAAAGTTTCCGATCTGCCTAGCCATGTCTTCGTCAGTGATGATGGTGATACGGATCAAAAATGCCCCACTGAAATTGGCATTACAGACCGTCGTGAATCCGAACTTAGCAAACTGGGCTTCTTACCTTTATGCCATTATAAAAATACCGATTACGCCGTATTTTTTGGTGCACAAACCACGCAAAAACCCAAAAAGTTTGATGACCCAGATTCATCCGCCAATGCCGAAATTTCAGCACGCCTGCCCTACATTATGGCCACCTCACGCATTGCGCACTTTCTCAAGGTGATGGCTCGCGACAAAGTCGGTTCATTTCTTGAAGCGAGCGATGCAGAAGAATGGCTCAATCGTTGGATTTCAACCTATGTCAATGCAACGCCGGGTGCCAGCGCCGAAATGAAGGCACGTTACCCGCTTGCCGAAGCCAGTATTCAGGTAAAAGAAGTGCCTGGTCAGCCCGGCGTATTCAGTGCCGTAGCCTGGTTACGCCCCTGGTTACAAATGGAAGAACTGACGGCCTCACTGCGTATGGTGGCCAACATTCCTAAAGCGGGTTAATAAGGGTTAATCAAGCAGGCGGGGAGCTACACTCCCCGTTTGTTTTAAATAGGTTCTTCGTGTCATCATCAAATGCTCCTAGACAATCACACAAATCGAACTCAACAACACTAAAAGTTGATCTCGACTTTCTGTGCACGCAAACTGCCTATGTAACCAATCTTCAGGAATTTCTGGCTGAGAAAAATCTCGACAAATCTCTGTTGTACTGGATAGAAACATTCATACCGGTTTCACCCGATACCTCTGTGGAATCCATACGCCTTAGAATTCTCAGCACAATTTCAACCATTGATCACTTAATTAATGAGCAAGTAAACGAAATCATTCACCAACTCCGATTTCAAAAACTCGAAGCCTCCTGGCGTGGCCTGCATTACCTCACCATTCAAGCTTATGGCATTAGAGGCCTTAAACTCAGAATGCTGGACATACATTGGGCCGAAGTAACCAAAGACATTACTCGAGCACTTGAATTCGATCAAAGCCAGTTATTTCAGAAAATTTACAGCGAAGAATACGACACACCGGGTGGCGAACCCTATGGTGTCATAATTGGTGATTACGAGATTGCACACAAATCTTCAGCTCAACATAAACACGAAGACCTGACTGTATTAGAAGGTTTATCGCACATTGCTGCGGCAGCCTTTGCACCTTTTATCACCTCGGCAGCACCCGAATTATTCGGGCTTGATGATTTTATTACCCTGGAGACACCACTTGATTACGAAAAAATATTCTCACAAGATGAATATATTAAGTGGCGCGCATTTCGGGAAAGACCGGATTCCCGTTTTGTAGGTTTAACTTTACCGCATATCCTAATGCGGCGGCCGTATCGTACTAAACCGGGTAGCTTCAAAGGTTTGTTTTTTTATGAAAAATGCGGCGCCAATGATTCCAAAAACTATCTGTGGGGCAACGCCAGTTATGCATTTGCCGGTATATTGATACGTGAATTTGCCAATGTAGGCTGGTTTGGGCACATACGTGGTGTGCCGCGTAACCAAATTGGCGGGGGCCTGGTTACAACATTACCGGTTGATGTTTTCGCCACTGATTCGTCCGATATTGCGCACAAACCTGTTGTCGATGTTATTATCACCGACGCGGTTGAAAAAGAAATAAGCAACCTTGGATTCATACCTCTGTGCCAGTGTTACGACACGCCGTTTGCTGCATTTTATAATAATCAATCTGCTCAAATACCAAAACGTATGGAATCGCGTGATGCCACTATCAATGCAAAACTGTCCGCCATGTTGCAGCATATATTATGTGGCTCCCGTATTGCACACTACATCAAGGTTATTATTCGTGACAAAGTGGGATCTTTTATCACCGCTGAAGAATGCGAAACTTATTTACGTAACTGGTTGCATCGCTACACCACAGGCCGCGAAGATCTGGATTGGGAAGAACAGGCACGCTACCCGTTACGTGAAGCCGCGGTAAATGTAAAAGAACATCCTGGAAAACCAGGACAATATTTATGTGTAATACATTTAAGGCCGCATTATCAACTCGATAATATGGTGTCAGAGCTTGAACTGGTAACAGTCCTCGCCCAGTCCAGGTAAACAACATGGCCTACATCGATAAAAAACATAAACTCAGGCCCTCTATATTCGATCGGCTAATGGACAACCAGCCACACATTCGTAATGAAGTGGATACCGGCCAGGATCACAAACTCAGCGAATTGCGTCAAAGTGTACGTCGCGATCTAGAACACTTGTTAAACACTCGCTACCGAATTGTTGAACCTGGCGAGGAATTTCCCCAAGTCGGTAATTCTATTCTCAACTATGGATTACCCGATCTGGCAACCGTCAATATATCCAACATCGAAAAACGTAAAGATTTCACGCATCAACTTGAAAAAATTCTCAAAATATTTGAACCCCGCTTTAAAGAAGTTAAAGTTGCCTATATTGAAAACAAGGATCAAAAAGACCGCACATTACGCTTCCGGATTGACGCCATGCTCTATGCAGACCCAACACCCGAAGTGATTGTTTTTGATTCAATATTAGAACCCATCTCACGCACCGTAAGCCTGGAAGAACCTAGAAATGGCTGATGAATTATTATCGTATTATGAAAAAGAATTAGCATTCATTCGACAAATGGGCGCCGAGTTTTCCAAGGAACACCCTAAAATTGCAGGGCGTTTAGGCATTAGCGCGGATACGATTGAAGATCCACACGTTTCTCGATTAATAGAAAGTTTTGCCTACCTCAATGCACGCATACAACATAAACTGGACGATGATTTTCCGGAATTGAGTGATGCACTATTAAATGTGTTGTTCCCGCACTATCAGCGCCCTATCCCATCCATGGCCATAGTTGAATTTGAAGCCAACGAAAAACAGCTCGATGCCCGCTATTTGGTACCTAAAAACACATTAATGGAAACCGAGCAATTCAAGGGCGAGGATTGTCGCTTTTCGACGGTATACGATACTGAGTTACTGCCACTTCGCGTTGAATCGGCCACCTTACTGGGTAGACCCTTTACCACACCCGGTTCTGAGCAAATAAAAGGTGCAGGCGGTGTATTAAAACTATCACTCGAAACATTTAATGAAGAAATCATTTTTAGTGATTTGAAACTGGACAAGATTCGTTTTTATCTCAAGGGGCAAGCCCAACACATTAACCCACTGTATCAGTTACTGTTAAATAAATGCCTGAACATTGTGATCACCTCTTCCGCCGCCGATACATCACCCATTTATTTAGGTAAAGATGCCATAGCACCGGTTGGTTTCACCACTGACGAAGGCATGCTGCCCTATCCAGCTGCATCATTCCTCGGCTATCGATTATTAACTGAATATTTTGTTTTTCAGGAAAAATTCATGTTTATCGATATCAAGGGGCTTACGGGTAAACTGGATAAAAACAAAGGCAACAAACTTAATATTTATATTTACCTTGAGTCATCCGATATTGAGCTGGAGCATAATATTGATGGACAAACATTTAAATTAGGCTGCACACCTGTCGTCAACTTATTTGAATATCGCACTGATCCCATAAAACTTGATCACACACAAACCGATTATCAGATAATTCCCGATTCACGCCGACCGACCGGATATGAAGTTTACTCTGTGAACAAAGTAACCGCCACAGCGACATCCGGCGAAAAGGAAGATTTTTTACCGTTTTATGGCATGAAACACGAGCACCACGGTAAAGATATACAGGCATACTGGTTTGCCAACAGACGTCCAGCCAAACACGGCTATTACCAACGCGATGATGGCACAGACGTATTCTTAACACTGGTCGATTTGCAATTTAATCCGAATATGCACGATGACAGAACCTTAGTCATTGAAACAACGTGCAGCAATCGTGATTTGCCCGCCCGCTTACCTTACACACAGGATCAACCAAAGCTGCAATGTATAGATAGTGCTCCGCCTTGCAAACGTATACGTTGCATTACCCAGCCGACACAAACCATACGGCCGCCTTTGCGTAACAACGCCAGATGGCGGTTAATCTCGCACCTGAATCTAAATCATTTATCTATTACCGGACGCGACCAAGCAACAGAAGCGTTGAAAGAAATATTGCGTTTATATGACTTCAAAGAATCATCGGTTACGCGCAGCCTCATTGCCTCGATTACAAATGTACACACCCGACCCATCAGTGCCCCGCTTACGATTGATGGCCACGCCACTATGTGCCGAGGTATAGAAGTAGAAGTTGAACTCGATGACACGCAATTAACCGGTAGCAGCAGTTATTTATTTGCCACCGTACTTGAACATTTTTTTGGTTTATATTGTTCCATCAACTCATTTACACGCGTATTAATTAAAGCTAAAAGTAAGGAAGGATATCTTAAAAAATGCCCACCAAGAGCCGGCGAAAGAATACTTCTGTAATTTCACTATTACAGAATTCTCCACATGATTTCCAGTTCGTGCAAGCCGTACGTTTGCTTGAACGGGCGGCAATGGCTGAAGGAAATGATGTGTATGCACAAGCCAAAAAACCCGTGGCACGCTTTATTCCACCGGCTACGGAAACTGTTCGCTTCCAGGCTAACAACTCGCTAGGGTTTCCTTCTGCAGAAATAGCCTCGCTATCAAAAAGCTCAGTGGAAGATAATGAACACTGGAACATGAAAGTGAATATGATTGGACTAACAGGCGCCATGGGCGTACTGCCATTCCATTACTCTGAAACCATTCACGAACGCACCCGGCTTAAAGACAAGTCTCTATCGAGTTTTTTTGATTTATTTAACCATCGAATTATTTCATTATTTTATCAGGCATCTGTAAAATATAATCTGCCTATAGAATATGAACGGAAAAAACTTTTTCCAAACAATAATCAAGACAGAGAATCTCAAACGCAACTACTGTTATCACTTATCGGCCTGGGTACAAAATCTTTAACCAATCGTCAATATACAAATGACGAATCTTTATTATATTATAGCGGCCTGTATCACCAGCAAATACGTACCTGCACCAACCTGAAACAGATTTTACGAAATCATTTTAATATTCCAGTTGAGATAAAAGAGTTTGTAGGTCAATGGCAGGAGCTCATTGATGATGTCAGAACCAAGCTACCCTCGACATCACTACGTAACGGCAGAAATAATTGCCTTGGAAAATCCGTCATGCTGGGGTACCGAGGCTGGTTTTCACAAGGGAAAATCCGTATTATTCTTGGGCCATTAAATAAAAAAAATATGAATGCATTTGCGCCGGGCACTAAAACACTTAAAGCTCTGAATGAAATTGTACGGTTTTATACTCGGCTGGATGTAGATTATGACTTTGTCATTCGAGTCAATCGGGCGGATATACCGGGTAAAATCAAACTCGATAAACATATACCACCTATTATTGGCTGGAACACCTGGTTAGCCAGCAAACAACAACTTGATGAAAAATCCAACAAAACATACGACATTGTTGTTTCAGCAAGCAGAGTAAACTGATACCCGTATCTCTCACTGCCAACGCGTGAATAAAAAAAGGAAATAATATGATTTCGATCGATTTAAAGTCACTAGTCAACAAGCTTAATGAACCTACTCGTTACGCATTGGAGGCAGCTGCAGGCTTGTGTTTATCACGTACGCATTACAATGTTGAAATTGAACATTGGTTATTAAAGTTGCTTGAAATTCCGGATAGTGATTTAGCCGCTGTATTGAAAAAATTCGATATTAATATTGGTAAACTCAATCAAGACCTTAACCGCGAACTCGATCGTATTAAATCCGGCAATACGCGTGCACCCGCACTCTCGCCTTCCCTGGTTGATTTATCTAAAGACGCCTGGATATTGGCATCGGTAGAGTACGGCCACTCTTACGCCACATCCGCACATATTTTTACTGCGCTAATGCTTGATGAAAATCTGCGCAGACAAACTGAAACAATATCCACCGAACTTAAAAAAATAACCGCTGAATCATTACGTAATGTAACCCGGGCTATCGTTGGCAGCACAGGTGAATCTGCTACCAGCGCTGGCCAGGGTGATACCACCGTGGCTTCGGGAGAAATATCCGGTGTACCCAGTAAATCCCCTGCTCTGGATAAATTTACAGTCAACCTGACTGCTGCGGCCAAACAGGGAAAAATTGATCCGGTGCTGGGACGTGACGAAGAAGTCAGACAAATAATCGATATTCTCATACGCCGTCGCCAGAACAATCCGATACTGACCGGTGAAGCCGGCGTGGGTAAAACCGCCGTTGTTGAAGGCTTTGCCCTGCGTATTGCATCGGGTGATGTACCCGATGCACTAAAAGGCGTCACCATTCGCAGTCTGGATCTGGGTTTATTACAGGCTGGCGCCAGTGTTAAAGGCGAATTTGAAAGCCGATTAAAATCCGTCATTGCAGAAGTAAAAGCTTCACCCGAACCCATCATTATGTTTATTGATGAAGCACACACATTGATTGGCGCAGGCGGCAAAGAAGGCCAGGGCGATGCGGCCAATTTATTAAAACCTGCATTGGCGCGTGGCGAATTACGCACCATTGCCGCCACCACCTGGGCCGAGTATAAAAAATATTTTGAACGTGATCCGGCACTCACACGACGTTTTCAGGTAGTAAAAATTGAAGAGCCCAGCGAAGACAAGGCCATCGATATGATGCGTGGCATTGCCGGTATGTTGCAGGCACATCATAAAGTTAGAATCATGGATGAAGCGATTATCGAATCCGTGCGTCTGTCGCATCGTTACATTGTTGGTCGCCAGCTTCCCGACAAGTCGGTGAGCTTGCTGGATACCGCCTGTGCACGCGTATCTTTAAGTCAAAGTGCTACGCCAGCAGCTGTTGAAGATACACGTCGACGCATTACGCAATGTGAAACCAATATTCATTCGCTGGAACGTGAAAACGCAGCCATGGGCAATTGCGAAACACGTATTGCTGAACTCAAGGCAGAAAAGTCCTCACTGGAAAGCAAACTGATTATCCAGCAAAAACAATGGGATGATGAATCGAAGCTGGTTAGCCAGATTCATGCTCTGCAACAGCAAATTGAAGACGATTTTTCTGCGGGCAAAAACAAGGACCAGAATAAAGACAAGTCTGATACCAAAAAACTGACAGACGAAGACAAAATATCCATCAAGAAACAACTGCATAAACTACTGGATGAGCTGACAGCACTGCAAGGTGATAAGCCCTTAATTCAGGTTAATGTAGACAAACAAGCTATTGCTGAAGTGGTTGCCAACTGGACCGGCATCCCTGTAGG
>JANOOU010000071.1:0-4493 GCA_031421475.1 Gammaproteobacteria bacterium
AGAGTATCCGCGCGGCACCCGGATGTGCCGCTATTTTCAATCACGCCTGTGATTGAAAATGAAGCCATGAAAAATAAACCGTAGTAAAAATCGCACACTATTTTTCGTGCTCTGAAAATTTCAGGATGGAATTATTCAGAGCTTCTTTAATAAATATCGGGCACATCGTCTTGCGCCAATACGTTTAATAAATGCTGCATGTCGTCCGGTATCGGCACCTCCCACTCCATATGTTCACCTGTCATGGGATGTTCCAGACCGAGCCGTGCCGCATGCAAGGCCTGGCGCTTGAAACCCCGCAAGGTTTCTTTGAGTTGATCGCTGGCACCACGCGGCAATTGCAAACGGCCACCATAAGCCTGATCACCTACCAAGGGATAACGCAGGTGTGTCAGGTGCACCCGTATCTGGTGGGTGCGGCCGGTTTCGAGAGTCACTTGCACATGCGTGTGATGACCAAAGCGACGCAGCACCCGGTAGTGCGTAACCGAGGGCTTGCCATCGAAGCGCACGGCCATGCGTTTGCGATCACGCGGATCGCGGCCTATGGGTTCGTCCACCGTACCACCAGCTGTCATCACACCACGCACCACGGCCTGGTATTCACGCGCAAATTCGCGCGCCTGCAATTGCTCAACCAGTAATTTGTGCGATTTGATATGGCGCGCCACCACCAACAAACCGGTGGTGTCTTTATCCAGCCGGTGCACGATACCTGCACGTGGCACTTCAGCCAGCGAGGCATCAAAATGCAGCAAGGCATTTTGCAGGGTGCCATCGTTATGGCCTGCTGCCGGATGCACGACCAGATTCACAGATTTGTTAATCACGATGATATCAGCGTCGACATACACTATATCCAGCGCAATATCCTGAGGCAGCACCGAGGTATCGTGTAGCTCGGCCACGACGTGTACCTGTATGGTTTCAAAACCATCCACCTTATCTTTGGCGCGCGGCACCACACCGTTGATGAGCACGCGGCCATCCTTGATCCATTGTTGCAATCGGCTGCGTGAATAATCTGGAAATAACGTGACCAACACGGCATCCAGACGCTGGCGCGCCAACTCAACCGGTACTGTTGCCGTTAAAATCTCACTCATTGTGTTTCAATCCAGATGGAGGAACTTGGTTATAATGGCGCATTCTAACAAGCCGCCTTTACTTAAAGCAGGAATCTCATGCGTTTGACTCTTTTTCTATTGCTGGCATTGCTGCTGTCTGCCTGTAGCGACGATCCTTCACGTTCGGATCCCTTTGCAACCTGGTCAGCCAAAGACTTTTATGAAGAATCCCGCCGCGCACTTGAGGCCGGTGAATTCAAAACCGCGATTGAACATCTGGAGAATCTGGAAGCGCGGTTTCCGTTTAGCCCTTATGCGCGGCAAGCGCAACTGGACGTGGCCTATGCCTATTACAAATTTGAAGAGCCTGATTCCGTCCTCACCGCCGCCGATCGCTTTTTGCGCCTCAACCCGCGTGACGAACATGTGGATTACGCCTGGTATTTAAAAGGCCTGGCAAATTTCCAGCGTGGCGCCGGCTTTCTTGATAGCTGGTTTCCGCGTGATCCCTCACAACACGACAGCAAAAGTCTGAAAGATGCCTTCAACGATTTTTCCACACTGGTGCGGCGTTACCCGGATAGTCGCTATGCCGCCGATGCCTACAAACGCATGGTGTATTTACGCAATGAATTGGCCGAACATGAAGTGGTGGTGGCCGAGTACTACATGAAACGCGGTGCCTGGCTGGCTGCCGCACAACGGGGCCAGACGGTACTGGAACAGTATGCACAGGCGCCGGCACGAGTACGTGCCTTGCAGCTGATGGATGAAGCTTATACCCGATTAGGCATGACCGATCTGGCCACAGATGCCCGTAGCATTTTAGCGAAAAATCTGCCTGTTGAAACATCGGCTACCAACCTCGCCACAGGCCAGGACGCAGTTCAACCTGTCAATTAAACGCTTTGAAAGGTAACTGACAAAAAAGGCAAAACCCTTACAGGCTTTGCCTTTTTACATGGATGATTGCTACCTGGACAGCAATCTCATGGCTTAGTAACGGCCGCGACTACCACCACCCCCGCCGCCGCCACCGCCGCCACCACGCGGGCCATCTTTTTTCGGCTCAGCTTGATTAACTTTCAACGCACGGCCTTTGAGTTCAGCGCCATTGAGTGCCTTGATTGCCGCATCCGCTTCAGAATTTTTTGGCATTTCAACAAAGCCAAAACCTTTTGAACGACCTGTTTCGCGATCCATGATCACGCTTGCCTTAGTGACTTCACCAAACTTAGAAAACGCTTCGTTCAGATCATCGCCGGTGACGGCATAAGCCAGATTACCCACATAAAGTTGCATAACTATTCTCCACTTGTACGTCGATCCGATACGGGCAGTTAATAATCGACGTACAGATCATTAACGGCTACTAGAAAACTAAATAGCGTCTTTGTTGGTTTCGCCCGTGCGAATACGCACGATCTTTTCCACGCTGGTAACAAAAATCTTGCCATCACCGATCTTGCCAGTACGCGCTGCAAGGGTTATGGCCGCTACACAGGCATCGACATGCGTTGCATCCACCACAATTTCAATTTTGACCTTGGGAATAAAATCCACCACATATTCTGCACCCCGATACAGCTCGGTGTGACCCTTCTGCCGACCAAAGCCTTTTACTTCGGTGGCGGTCATACCGGTGACACCGATCTCAGTCAGTGCGGCACGCACATCATCGAGTTTGAACGGTTTAATGATGGCTTCGATTTTTTTCATGGTTTACCTCCAGCAGCTTCGCAGCGCAATAATAACCAAGTCTCATCCTAAAAACAGCAATTGACCACTCTCTTTTATTTCGCAACGTAAACCTGCCATGTACCCGCCGCCTGATTTCAGGATCATTTGCGTCTATAGCCGGTGGTGATGGGATAACGTCGATCACGGCCAAACGCACGGCGGGTAATACGCACCCCCGGCGGAGCCTGCCGACGTTTATATTCATTGATTTGCACCAGATGCAACACGCGATCGACCGTGGCTTCATCATAGCCGGCCGCAATAATGTCCTGACGCGGCCGGTCTTGTTCTACGCTCATCGTCAGGATGGCATCGAGTATCTCATAGGGTGGCAAACTATCCTGATCGGTTTGATCGGCACGTAATTCAGCAGACGGCGGGCGCGTTAACACGCGCTCGGGGATAACCGCTGACACACTGTTGCGATAACGACACAGACTATACACACGCATCTTGAAAACATCTTTTAAGGGCGCAAACCCACCGGCCATATCGCCATACAAGGTGCAATAACCCACAGCCATTTCACTTTTATTGCCGGTGGTGAGCACCATGCGTTGTAATTTATTCGACAAGGCCATCAGCAAAAGTCCCCGGCAACGCGCCTGGATATTTTCTTCGGTGGTATCGGGCGCCAGGCCCGCAAAAGAAGGTGACAACAATTCAAGAAAGGTATTAAACGCACTCTCAATCGCAATTACTTTATATTCCACACCAAGTGTGTGCGCCTGTTGTTCGGCATCGTGCAGGCTGATATCGGCGGTATAACGTGATGGCATCATCACCGCCATGACCTTATCGGCACCCAGGGCATCCACGGCAATCGCCAGTGTCAAAGCCGAATCGACACCCCCGGATAAACCGATTACCACACCCTTAAATCCATTATGGGTCACGTAATCACGCACACCGCATACCAGGGCGCGATAGATACTGGCATCTTCAGTGGGCAAGTGGGCAGAATCTTGCAGCGATTCTATACAGCCATTGTCATGCAATCGGTATGACAAATCAGCCGCCGCAAAATCGGCTGCACAATTCACCAGCTGGCCCTTGCCATCCAGCACCAGCGATTGGCCGTCAAACACCAGCTCGTCCTGACCACCCACCAGATTCAGATAAAACACAGGCAAACCGGTTTCGGCATGACGCTGCTGTAAGGTTTGCAACCGTTCCATATATTTACCGCTGTGATACGGCGATGCATTTAATACCAGTAAAGCCTGCGCCCCGGCTTTTTTGGCTTGCAGTGCGGGGGCTTCCAGCCAGATATCTTCACAGATGGTTATACCCACTTTAATGCCCTTCACGTCCAGCACGCAGGGCTTGTCACCTTCACTGAAATAACGTTTTTCATCGAATACGGCGTAATTGGGTAGTGTGTGTTTGTCATACGCGTCGCGAATAATCCCATCACGCAAACAAAATGCCGCATTAAAAAGTTTTTGGCCCGCATGGCGCGGCGCACCGAATATCAGATCAACCCCCAGCACGCTACGTTGTATCTCGGCCAGGGTTTCATCGCAGAGCTGTACAAAGCCCGGGCGTAACAACAAATCTTCCGGTGGGTAACCGCACAGTGCTAACTCGGGGAATACCACCAGATCGGCACCCTTATCGCGTGCAGATTGCGCCAGGGCGATAATCTTGCGTGCATTGGCGCGCATATCACCAACCAAAAAAGAC
>JANOOU010000072.1:0-10411 GCA_031421475.1 Gammaproteobacteria bacterium
GCCCGTGTCTTATCGTCTTCACATAAACGAAATATCAAACGCGTGATTGCACCATTTACCGCAGGCACAACAGAAACCAAATCCCAGGGCACAGTGCGCGCATAACCATGTGCCGGAAATTCTTTTGTAGTCTCATGCGCACCAAACCAGGGCCAGCATACCGGTACACCGCCACGGATTGATTTGCCGCTGGCGAATTTCGCATCTGGCGATAACCAGATAACCGGTTTACCGCCTTGTGGTGTCCAGTCAATCAAATGTGCGCCTTGCATAACAATCGCCGCAGAAGCCGATTTATTACGTATGTCGACAATGGTTAAGCCGCCCGACGCTTCACGAAAACTCACTTCGTCTTTAATACCAAACTGCTGATTTAATAAATTTATATTGGACATCATATTTCTCACTTTAAATAAATGTAATTCATCAATTATACACGTGACATAAAGGTGCCGGTTTCCGTATTCACTTTTATCATGTCGCCCTGCGCCATATATTCAGGCACCTGCACCACCAGGCCCGTCGCAAGTGTTGCCGGCTTGGTGCGCGCAGACGCGGATGCACCTTTAATAACTGGCGCACATTCAATCACTTCAAGAGTAACCGTTGGCGGAATTTCAATTCCCAGGACAACCTCATCTGCCACCATGCCCTGTATCCCATTCAGTCCATCCGTAATGTAAAGTAATTCGTCTTGAATCATCTCTACAGGCAATACAAATTGTTCAAAGCTTTCGCTATCCATAAAGGTACAGGCTTCGGTATCACGAAATAACAACTGCACAGGACGACGAGAAAAATCCACTGCTTCCACAGCTTCATCACTCTTGAAACTGCGTTCGAATTTCTGCCGTGTTACCACATTCTGGCCACGTGTTTTATATAAAGTATTACCACTGCGTGACGAAGGTGATTGCACAGTAACCTGCTTGATCACTATGGTTTGTTTGTCGACACGGATCGCCATGCCTTTTTTCAAGTCATTTGCCTTCATAAATGCGGCCATGTTTTAGGGGATGCATACTTTACATCGAATAGCCTTGCAAACACCATCTTGCTTAATAGTACGATCACCACTATGTTAGGTGCATGAATATAGGCGCACTCAAACAAATGCTGGCCCAAGGACAGGACAACCTGTTATTACGCTTTGGTCTGGGCAAGGCGATGCTGGATGCCGACCAGGCAAGCGACGCCATCGAGCATTTACTCAAGGCAATTGAATTTAACCCTGAGCACTCCGCCAGCTGGAAATTACTGGGCAAGGCCTATGCCGATAATGGCCAGCTCGATGAAGCAATCAAAACGTATAAACGGGGCATTGAGATGGCCGAAAAGAAAGGCGATATACAGGCCGCCAAGGAAATGAACATTTTTTTAAAGCGTGCTCAAAAAGAAACCGACAAAAAAAAGCCCGAATAAATCGGGCTTTTTTATTGGGATGGCCTGCTTTAAAAATGTAAGTACATTCCAAACATCATGCCTTTAAAGTCAAGATCAGCATTGATGTTACTGGCATCCTTTAAAGTAATATTCGTAGTACGTGTACCGAGTTCAAAGCCGACTACACCCATTTCATACTGCGCACGCAGGCGCACATCACTATAACTGTCGTCGCCAACACTCAGAGTTTTAATATCTGCACCTACGGATAAGCCGGTTAATGGCAAATCAAATTGTGCTGCAAGGTAAACCATGGGAACGGTTTCAGAAAATTTCTGCTTATCTGCCGCATCAGAACCAACGGAAAATTCACCGTCAATCTTTCGCAATACCAAGCCCACATCAAGATTCACCCAGTTATCGAGCAACCGATAATAGGGGATTATGTCTGTACTCGTCAGATCGACTACAGCGGGTTCATTCAATATAAAAGGCTGGCCGTTGAAGGCACCCACAATGGATGTTGTACCTTCGTGTAAAAGCGGTGTTCGCTCTACACGAATATTGGGTAATATTGGAATCGGATGATCAAATGCTGCCCAAATATAAGCTTCGCTTTCTTTATCAAAGCCCAGATTATTTTTCATATCAATTGTGCTACCACCATTGGTAGAACTAAAATCACCAGACGGATCATGACTCCATGAACCGCCACCAACGTACAACCCTAGAAAATCAGCTGAAGCTGTACCCGTCATGCCTAACAGAGTCAGGCCTAATAAAGATTTACGCATAAATGTCTCCTGAGTGAACTGTATTGATTATAGTTAAATTCGTTTCACATTTAATGCGATGCAATTCAAACACTGCCCACGTCACATCATAGGCCGCATCTTAGGCCGCATCGCCACCACTCAAGATCCGGCCCGTAAAATCGTACTCGGTATGTTCTGCATCATCAACCAATAGATCGCGTTTAAATGCATCCTCATCAATGGTTGCATTCAGGTGTTTGGTTATAACCCGCAAATCAAGCTCTGCATTTTCCAGACAGGATGTACCGCCGGGTGATGGTGTCATATTAAAAATTGCACCAATACCGGTATCAATCTTGGCTTCACCCATCAGCAGTTTACGATTAATTTTATCGATGAGCTGTGGCCGAATACCGCCTACATGATGCGCAAATTTTAAATCGCGCAAGCGTAATGATGGCACGATTTTGCGGGCATCATGTAAAAACAAAAAACGGCGTATAACCGGCACTTCAAACAAAATATTTTTCAACATGTAGTTACGTATATCTCTGATCTTAATCAAGTCCCATAACACCTTCGCCACCCGTCGATCAAAACGGAAAACCTGAAGAAAATCAGGCAATGTTTTGAGATTATATCGTTCAAGTATCGGTAAAATAACAGCCGTTGGCCCAAAGCGCGTTGCACCGGGCACCAGTACATCCGGATCACCATGAATCGCCGCGAAAGGCAATGCATCGTTTTGCACGGTGTACACCTTGCCTTTAAGACATTGCGGCGTGAAATAATAACTTCCCGCAACCGGTAAACAGGAATAGTGCAGCCCATATCCCAAATCATGCGCCAACTTCAAACTATGGCCGCCTGCACAGACCACCAGTGCACGTGTCTGATAACAAATACCATTGGTTTCAACCAGAAATCGATTCTCTTCTATTTTTATGTGCGTAACATACTGGTTGTACTGAACATCAATTTGTTTATCTTTTATTAATTCCGCTTGCCGCACAAATGAACGCGCCAAAGCCTCAAAGTTCACGGCCGTGTATTCATCAGTGGAACCCATGGCCACAATTTCATCTTGCCGAAACTTATCACGCTGCATCACCACATTGGGTTCAATTTTAGCAATGGCTTTTTTTTCGAGTAATCTCAAATTCGGATAGTGCGGACTAAACACCTCAAAACGCTTGCGTATTATTTCACACTCTTTGGCGCCTACTCCCAATACCATTTTTGAAAATTTGAAAATAATATGGTGACTATCTGGCTGAGCTACCGCGTAATTACGCAACATGCTAGCCGCTCGTTTTACTTTAAGCGCCTTTTCCAGAGTGTAGTTGGTTTCAATGTCGCCGCAATGCAAGGTTTGGCTGTTGTTGCTGGATAAGGAATTGACTCGTGCAGGCGCTGCATATTTTTCGATCAGGCCAATATGCTGCATATTGCTGTACCGAGCAGCCAGGTACAACAAGGCACTGCCGGATACGCCGCCGCCAATAATCAGTAAATCATAGCGCTGGGTAGTCATTCATCTTCACCAACATTAACGTGTATAGTATGTGCACTTAAATTCTCAACCTTCGTAGATGTTAACCGATTTCAGTACACTCGATATATTCTTGACAGCGCTTTTGTTCATCTGGACAGGTTTTGTACGCAGCGGCCTCGGATTTGGCGGCGGCGCACTGGGACTGCCGCTTATGTTATTTATCTATGACAAACCTATTTATTGGCTACCGATCATTGGTTTTCATTTGCTGTTTTTTTCAGCACTCACTCTACGCACCCGCTTGAACGATGTGGACTGGAAATATTTGCACCAGTCACTGACCTTTATCATTCCTGCCGCACTCATAGGGGTGTTCGGCTTACTTAACTTGCCTAATCGCTGGCTGGTGTTATTTATTTATGGCATTACTCTGTTTTACGCCATTATCTGGTTATTCAATATCAATCTTAGAAGTAATAAAAACTGGGTAGATAAAGCCCTGTTAATACTGGGTGGATATGTTGCGGGCACCTCATTGACAGGCGCCCCATTAATGGTAGCGGTATTTATGCGCCACGTCGCCATATCTCAATTGCGTAACACATTATTTGTTTTATGGTTTGTACTGGTAACTATCAAGATGACCACTTTCGCTGTGATAGGTGTTGAGTTGCACATACTTACAGCCATTTTTTTATTGCCGGTTGCTGCCATCGGCCATGTATTGGGCATTTATACACACGAAATAATTATGCAAAATGATTTATTGTTCAGACGCATCATCGGTGGCGTGTTAATCGCCATATGCATACCAGGATTCTGGCAATCACTCTGATTCACTGCGCTTTGCGCAGCGCCAATACAAACAGTATTCCACTGGATATTGCCAGCAACAATGATAACACCAACAAGGCCTCTGCCATGGTGACACCCAATGCAATGACCGGCGTGTAACCACAGGTGGTCCAGGCAGAAAATATATTCGGCAGCCACTTATCTATTGCAAACCAGGTTGGCATACCGACATCAATTTCACACGCTCCTTCGATCCAGCCACGTTCAGTTGCCAATAAAATCCATGAGCGATTCAGCAAAGCCAGGCTCGTTACAGTCACCAGCACATGCATTAACGGAAGCATTTTATTTATTTTATACAAAGCCAAAGCGACACCGCCAATAACAATTAGCAGTAAAAACAGAATTCGTACATGGATACACAATACACACGGCCACTCGCTCAACATATACTGATAATACAAGGCAATAGAAATCATTGAGGCACCCAGCGCCATCATCATGATCCACCATAGTTTACTGCGGGCCAGTGCAGCCATTGTATGCCTCATAAAATTATCAACCCTTATCATTGCCGATATGTATTAATGGCATGGAAATGTAATGTCCTTGTACGCGATCGACACCACATATTTTTAACAAGCGCAAAATCTCGGGGCTTTCAACGTATTCAGCCACTGTATAACGCCCCAGTGAATGCGCCACATCATTCATTGCCGTTACGATGGCACGATCGATCGAACCACGGGCCATTCCCTTAACAAACTGGCCATCGATTTTTACAAAATCCGCTGGCAGACATTTGAGCTGCGAGAATGAACAGAAACCGGAACCAAAATCATCCAGTGAAAATCGGCAACCCAACCATTTCAATTCATCTACAAACTGATTGGCCGAGTCAAAATTTGCAATGGCGCAGGTTTCTGTCACTTCAAAAATAAGGGAATGTGGATTGATACTGTATTGCTCAATCAGTAATTTAATTTTACTCAAACTTTCACTTGAGTTAATAGAGTGGCCAGACAGATTAACCGAGAACGAAACAGCTGGATGTTCTATTTGAACCTTGGCCAAGGTGGACAATGCTTCATTCAACACCCACATATCCACATCACACATCATATTAAAACGCTCAGCAACCGGAATAAATGCATCCGGATAATAGATTTCCCCGTTCTCGCCTTTCATGCGTAACAACAGCTCATAGTGCAAAGGGTTTTCTGGATTGCTGATGTGTTTTTCCCACAACACACCATCTTCAGCTGGCAGATTATTGATATCTATATACGACATATCAAGTATCGGCTGATAATGCAAAATAAATTGATTATGGTTTATGGCTTCACGTAATCGATTGGTCCAGCCGAGTTCTGAACCCATGACATTCTTTTCGTCATTGGTTTGTTCGAATAAATGTACGCGATTACGTCCGCCGCGCTTGGCTATGTGGCAGGCTATATCCGCATTGGCAAGAATATCGCCAGACGACATACCCTCTATATCCATCATGGCAATACCCAGGCTGCCATGTATCGCGTGATTTTTTCCATCGTAGTGAAAATTACAACCATCCAATGCAATACGAACCTGTTCCGCAATTTTCACCGCCAACTTGGCATTGGCATTACGCACAATGATTGCGAATTCATCGCCACCTAGCCGCGCCAAAGTATCTTCCTGGCGCAAATTACTGACTAATACACGCGCAATCTCGATTAATACCTTGTCGCCGGCATCATGTCCCGCCGTATCGTTTATATATTTAAAACGATCAAGATCAAGATACAGCAATGCGCTCATGGCATCACCACGGCGTATGCGTTGCACTTCTGATTCAAGCTGATCTTCAAAATAACGGCGATTACAGAGTTGCGTGAGGTGATCGTGCGTAGCCTGCCAATGTAGTTTCTCTTCCAGCATTTTGCGTTCGGAAATATCCCGAAACGCCACCACTGAACCTTCCTGTTTGTTATAAATATTTAAGGGATATACGGTACATTCAACCGGCACCGCCTTACCCGATTGATGACGAAATGCGGTTTCCCAGCAACGCAATTCCACGCTCTTGCCATAGGCACGGTATAAACGATCATGCTTGATGCCTTCATCTTGCCGATGAAAATGGAACATCTGCCGAGCCAGTTTACCGGTAAAAGAAGCGATATCTGTTCCACCCACAATTTTCATCGCCGCGGGATTTACAAAAGTAATCAAGCCATCGTTATCAACCCCGTAAACACCTTCGCCTACAGATTCAAGGATGCCCGCAAGGCGCTCACGCTCTGCTTCAATCGATTTTTGAACTTCAATAAATCGGCTCATTGAAGCGATACGTGCCAAAAATAATTCTTCAGCTTCATTTTTAAACATACATTCAACCGCACCGGCTTGCAGGCAATCCTTGATTACCTCGTCAAGATAGGTGCCGGTGATAACAGCAGAACGAATACTGGATGTGCGTGGATCGTCACGTAATTTTTGACACAACAGGTAACCATTTTCTTCAGGCATAAAATAATCAATGATGGCCACATCAAATGTATTTTTTATGGCCTTATCAAATGCTGACTGAACAGAATCCGCGGTTTCAGTAATATAACCATTACGATCCAGCAAGCGCTGATAGTAATGACGAATACTGACGGAATCATCGACAAATAAAACGCGGATCGGATTATTGCTGTTGTATATGGCTTTAATTTTTTCACGGCCACGATCGGCACCGAGTAATTTTTGCAGGGTCGCAACCGACTCCTGATAATTTTCCCAGGGCACCAGCGCCGTAAATCGACGCTTACTCATCCAGTTCAACACTTCGAGACTGGCATCATTCGAGAGCAACAAAACCGGCGTCTTGGTATAAGCGGGTTGTTCAAGCAAACTGGTTAGCTCTAACACGGGTGGATGCCTTTCGAAATTAGGCCAGCCAATAATAACGGCGTGATAGCTGCCTGCCGATTTCCTCAAGGTATCTGTTGCCGCCGAAAAGGTATCCAGTGACATCAGCTCATAGCCCTGCTTTTGCATCGCCTTGGCGAGTATGTAGCGCAAGGTGGCCGATTCTTCGACAAGAAGAATACGCTGCTTGTTCTTGGGTGCTGACATTCGTTTTTATACCTGGTTACGATCCTGACGTGCAGGATGCAAGTGAACGGCTTCGTGCCTGGTCAATATAGTATGCGGCCGATTGAATAACCAGCCTTCAGGGCGAGTCCATGGCCACCTTAACCGCTTTTACTATTTTCTCTTCTACCTGTAACAACAAATCCCGGGCCGGACTGCCAACAGCCACCACCGATGGCCGCACGAACAAGGCAGTAGTCACCCCCGCCTTTTCGATCAAGGTAATATGCAAAGGACAGAGGGCCAGCATGTTGATGTCGGCGTTGCTCACTTGATTGGCATACCCGGCATTACAAAACACCATACTGCGAATACCATCGAGTTTGTTTTTGTTGTAATCATCACCCCATTTATCAGCAAAACCAGACAGGTTTTTGCCGATATTGGCTTCAAACACAACATAAAAGCCTTGTTGTTCAAGCTCTTTATAAACCCAGCCATACACCTCGTTCATGGGCTTGTTAATACTGTGCCGAAATACACTGTCTTCACCGGCATGAAGCATCATTGGCAACAGCATCATCAAGATCAGTATATGTTTACGCATGGCATTACCTATATATTGGGTTCATGTTTGCTGTGGAGTGCGTACAATACCCACAATTTAAATTTTGTCGCAAGTCATAATATGCCCACACCCATTAACCGCCACAGCCGCTCCTTTCCTAAACTACGCTTGCGACGGATGCGACGCGATGACTTTAGCCGCCGCCTGCTGCGTGAAACCCGGTTAACGACCGACGATTTAATCTACCCCCTTTTTCTTATCGAAGGCGAAAACCGCCGTG
Organism: Gammaproteobacteria bacterium; assembly: GCA_031421475.1. Taxonomy (GTDB): domain Bacteria; phylum Pseudomonadota; class Gammaproteobacteria; order SZUA-229; family SZUA-229; genus JACPVK01. The sequence goes on from JANOOU010000072.1 coordinate 8,340, forward strand.
AAGCGATCAGCTCCATGCCCGGTGTAGAACGGCTGAGCATTGATTTGATATTGCGCGAAGCTGAAACCTGCGTGCAGCTGGGCATACCCCTGATTGCACTGTTCCCGGTAGTCAGTCCGGACAAAAAATCGCTCGATGCGGCCGAGGCATTCAATCCGCAGGGCCTGGCACAACGTGCAGTACGCGCCCTGAAAAAAAACTTTCCGCAATTAGGCGTGATGACCGATGTTGCCCTGGATCCGTTCACCAGCCATGGTCAGGATGGTTTAATTGATGCCAGTGGTTATGTGCTGAACGATGAAACCATTGCGACACTGGTTAAACAGGCCTTGTCACATGCCGAAGCGGGCGCCGATATCCTTGGCCCCTCCGACATGATGGATGGTCGGGTGGGTGAAATTCGTCAGGCACTGGAAGCAGCCGGCCATATTAACACCCGCATTCTCGCCTACTCCGCCAAATATGCATCCAGTTTCTACGGGCCGTTTCGCGATGCCGTGGGTTCCGCCGGCAACCTGGGTAGTGGCAACAAATACAGCTATCAAATGGACCCGGCCAACAGTGACGAGGCCCTGCATGAAGTCGCACTCGATCTGGCCGAAGGCGCCGACATGGTGATGGTTAAACCGGGCTTGCCCTACCTCGATATTGTGCGCCGCATAAAAGATGAATTTGGCGCGCCCACCTTTGTTTACCACGTGAGTGGCGAGTACGCCATGTTAAAAGCGGCGGCACAAAATGGCTGGATCAATGAAAAAGCCTGCGTACTGGAAACCCTGCTCAGCTGTAAACGCGCCGGCGCAGATGGCATACTCACTTATTATGCAAAAGACGCGGCGCGTTGGCTGGGCGAAAAGAACTAAAAGCATTAAAAGACAACGCAAATGAACGCAAATGAACGCAAATATTTTTTTAGGTATATTCAACAGTTGAAGGATCGCATACATCATGAATATGGCATCAGCATAAACACAACCCGTCTTAACTTATTACAACCAAATTACGCTTCTCACATAATTTTATTTGCGTTCATTTGCGTGATGCACATGGATGTGCGAATGCCGCAGGCGCAGGATGCGCAAGCGCGGCGCAATTTGCGTTCTCTTTTTCTTTTGCCTTATGAACAATAAACTTGATCGTTATGCGGTAATGGGCAATCCAATAGCTCACAGCAAATCACCCTTAATTCACCTCGAATTTGCACGTCAAACCCACCAAAATCTTGAATACACGGCACAGTTGGTTGCGCCCGGTGAGCTGGCGCAAGCGGTGGTGGCATTTCAAAAAGAAAACGGCAAAGGCTTGAATATTACGGTGCCGTTCAAGCAGGATGCCTTTGCACTGGTTCATGAACGGAGCCCGCGCGCACAACGTGCCGGTGCGGTCAACACACTGCTGTTACGGGGTGAGAATGATTATTACGGTGACACCACCGATGGCATCGGCTTGTTGCATGATTTAACGCACAACCATCAGTTGAATTTGCAGCAAAAAAATATTTTGATGCTGGGTGCAGGTGGCGCCGTGCGGGGTGTACTGGAACCCTTGTTAGCACAATCACCTGCCTGCATTATTATTGCCAATCGCACCGCTGCAACTGCCACAAAACTGGCAGCTGACTTTTCAGATCTGGGTGAGGTTACCGGTTGCGGATTTGCAGATTTAGGCCATGAAAAATTTGATCTCATTATCAACGGCACATCAGCCAGCTTACAAGGTGAGTTGCCACCCATCAGCAGTCGTTTGCTAACCAATAAAACAGTGATTTACGACATGATGTATGGCAATACCGATACGCCATTCATGTTATGGGGCCGGCAACACGGTGCCGCATTATGTCTGGATGGATTGGGGATGCTGGTGGAACAAGCCGCCGAAGCGTTTTACATCTGGCGGGGTGTGCGGCCACACACCCCGGCCGTGATTCAAGACCTGCGGCAGAAATAGCTGCCTAATTTGCTGCGGGTGCAGGTGCGGCGACAGGTGCCGGTGCCGGTGCCGGTGCTGGTGTCGGCTCTGCAGCTGCAACCGGTGCCGCGCCATAATTGAGTATTTCCGTACGTAATACAAAT
>JANOOU010000073.1:0-4118 GCA_031421475.1 Gammaproteobacteria bacterium
CTTCGGGCCAGGCAAAGCCTGTTCAAAATCGCTCCAGGCGATTTTGTCGAGCACGGAGGTTATAGTCAGGATGTATTGTATGTCGATTTTGCAGGAGCAAAAATCGGTGACGCGGCCATCGCGGAAAAAGTGCATTTTTAGAGGTGCCCTTATGTCGATGTATCTGCACATCGACATACATTCCTCTTACACGGCCTGTTGGCCGTGTTTTTTTTCCGAATTGCCAACCACTACATGGCCGCCATAAAAAAGCCCATTCGCGAAAATGGGCTTTTTGCATTACTACCAATGGGTTTCCGGCCGGGCGGTTTACAAACCGTAAGCCGTAATCAAGTTAATGCTGGTGACCTGTGCATTCAGCAATGCCGATTCAGTAGTGGCAACGTTGGTGCTTTGCAACTGCTGTGTGAGTAAAATTTGATCGGCCTGTAACCCAATATTGTCGGCCATTTCCAGAATCAAATCCGCTGCTTCACCTATGCGGTTGGCCATTTCACCTATGTCACTGGATAAACTCAAAATACTGCCGGTTGCGTTGGCCAGTGTTGGCGTGGTGCTCACGGCACTCAGTCCGTCCACTGCAATGGCATAACCCTTTACAGTTATAGCCAGTGCCGCCAATTTGCCGCTGAGATCGGCCAGTGTCAGCAATGACTGCTCATTAATAGTCATAGTATTCATGGCGGCACTGACATTGATGACTGAATGGGTATTTATCACTAGATCTTTCAACCCGGCCACACCGGTTTCTATACGCGCCAATTCCGTGGCGGCATTAACGGCGGTTAACACCACGGATTGCATGTCGGTTTCGAGCAAGGTGGCAACACTTAATTGATTGAGCAGCTCCAGGTTGAATGCAGATGTATCCAGTTGCGCCACCAGATTAATGACATTGGTTTGTGCAGTGAGTGTGTTTTGCAACGTCAAATTGAGATTGGTGCTCTGAATTTTCTGGGTAGTAATAATGCGATCAGCCATGGTGCCAATGTTGTCAGACATCACCAGAATACGATCGGCCATTTCACCAATGCGATCAGCCATGGTGCCAATATCATCCGACAGGCTGAGCATTAAGCTGATACCTTCGGCAGTATTGAGTTGATCAACGGTTGCGGTTAAACCATTAAGGCTGGTCGATAAACGTACCGCTTCGCTGCCCAGGCTGACATACACACTACTGAGACTTTCCAGTGTGCCCAGTATGCTGGTATTAATGACAATGGGCGCAGCCAGCGATGAATCAACGACTGCAATATTATCGACATGAGTAGAAGACGCCAGATTCGCGCTTTTTAACGGGCCGCAGATATTATCAGCCGTAAGGTTGGTAGCGGCGAGTTTAGATTTGAGGGTATTGGCTTCGGTCAGCAATGTTTTCAAATCGGTTTCCAGTGTTGCCGATTGGGCATAACCCGAAAAACCAGTTGCGCTAACCACCAGGCTCAATAGCACTAACATCTGCACTGTCATTTTTTGCATAAAATTTTTCATTAATAATTTCTCCATTACGTGTACTTACAAGCCATACGATTTGATGACATTAACCGTGGTGCTGGTTGCGGTAGTGAGCGAGGCTTGTGTTAATGCAATATTGCTCTGCTGGAGTGTTTGTGTTGCCACAATGCGATCCGACATTTCACTCACGTTATCGGCCATGATGATGATGCGATCAACCATTTCCAGAATGCGATTACTCATAACGCCAATATCCTGCGACAATACCAGCATGCTATCGGTCGCATTACCCAGTAAGGTTTTGTTGGTATACGGCGCGAGGTTTTTAACGGTGGTTGCAAACTTATCGAGCGTAACGGCCAGCGCATAATGAATAGTCGACAAGTCACCGGCCATAGTGAGCGTGTCAGCATTGGTGTAATGACTGGCGGTAGCGCTGTTAGTCATCACCAAGCTATACAATGCATTAACCTGCGCCAGATAAACTGCCGCTTCAGACTGCACGCGCGCCAGTTCCGTACTCATGGTAAATTTTGTTAAGGTGGTAAAACGCATGGACGTAGACAATGCATTACCCTGAATGACAAGGTTACCCAACGCAGGGTTATACACCAGCGTGCTGATCGTGCTACTTAATATCACAGCATTTTGTTGCGTGGCCAACATGGCATTTTGTACCGCTGCCAAATTGGTGCTTTGCAATTGTTGCGTCACTATGATGCGATCGGCCATCAACCCGATGTTATCGGCCATCACCAATATTCGATCAGCCATTTCACCAATACGATCGGCCATGGTACCGATGTCGGTAGACAAACGTAACATCGCGCTCAGCATGGCGCTGTAATCAATCAAATCGGTTGTCATGGAAAGGGTGTTGAGATTGAGCGACAAATTTTTAATATTGTTGGCAATACTGACAGTCAGCAATGACAAATCATTCAGCGACGTCAAACTTTCCGCATCCACACTAAATGCTGAGTTGATACCGGTCTTAACAGCTGCGCTGGCGTCCAGCCAATTAACCAATGATGCGCTGACACGGCCCAGGTCCGTACAACCGTTTGCAGTGCTTAATTGAATACCGGCTATATCGTTATTGATAGCCTGCCCCTGTGTAACCAGCGCCGCCAGATCAGTAGCCAGTTGTGATGCAGAAAAAGCAGGCGATGAAACAGCCAGAAATCCCAGTGCAAATATCACAGCAATCAGTCTGTGGCGGATGGAACGATGAATAGACATTGAGATAATCCTTGAGATATTTATGAAGGAAGCTCTGATGTGTCAGAGCTTCCGCTGTGGCCACGAGATCCAGTTGCAAGATAAAAAGGCTTATAAAAAAACGGCAGAAACACGGTCAGAAAGTAATTAGTCAGCTGAGCACACTTCACTCGCTGCCATTGATGCGTCACCCGACAAGCCGCTACTCATCCCCCCAACTGCCTCTTTTCGACACGGATGCTTACCCCTGCACTAGCGCCTTGATACTCATGTCTAATATTATTGTTTAATAATATACTTATTGTCAATTAAAGCGTAGGAATAATGGAATATTGATCAGGATTCAGAATGAATTTTTTATTGCAACAGCGAATCAGCGGGGTTTCAGTTTAATTCAGTCATAAAAAAAGCCCATTCTCGCGAACGGGCTTCTGGTTCAGGCATGTGTACGTTTTATACGCGGCTCATCACGCCAAAACTTTTAATAAAAGGCGATGCCATGCGCGGGTCTTTTAACATGGAGGTGTAATCACCTTTAATGAACTTCAGCTTACCGGTGGTAAAGGCAATACCCAGGCCGGTCATGCCGGGTTCTTTGCTAAACCAGGCTTTCCATTGGCTGTCAGATGCACGCAAATCCCAGTTCAGGGTTTGATTGCTGTACTCACCCGCTTCAACCACATGGCCGTTTTCAACTTTTATATAACCCAAAGGTGCAGCGGCGCCTTCAAAGCCGTAACCAATAACGGAATTAAACGAAATTTTATTCAGTGCGGCTGCCAGTTCAGGCTCTTTGTTCCACTCTTCTTTGTATCTATTCATCCAGTCGGCTTTAAATAAGTTGCTCATGCACATCTCCTGTGAATTTTTTATGATTTCAGGGCACCTCTAAAAATAGTAATTTTTTCGTGAGGGCAAGGAAGCATCGCGCGGAGAACCGCAGTGTATATGTCATACATGAGGATTCGAGCACGGAGCTGACGCAGCCATCGCGGAAAAAGTGCATTTTAAGAGGTGCCCTTCATTTTGTGCTTGCCAGATAAGAGGCAGCGGCAAGCGGCGGTAGATTGAAAGATACGCAATACCGGGTCAAGCGAGACGGATCTTATATTTGGGGCAGGTCACGTTTTATCATGCCGTGCCGACTTGCCACGAGACCCTAAATGGATACCGCAGAGGCACCGCGTTTTTATATAAAAGCGCCGTGCCCTGAACCGTACTCTGTGGCCCATCGTCTGGAAATTGAGGAAAAAAGCCGCGGCCGCTTGAAAGTTCTCTATTTGTTCTCTATGATAATCCCACCCTAGTTTGAACCGGCAGGTTGTTATGAGCATTGACCCCACCACGCATCAAGCCCCACAACCCGAACACCCAGCCCATTGGGATCGCGCCATCATTTTGGTGGACATGAACGCCTTCTTTGCCTCGATCGAGCAGGC
>JANOOU010000074.1:0-3148 GCA_031421475.1 Gammaproteobacteria bacterium
GATTAATAACATCAGCGGTGTTTGTACTGCACCGTATGCCGCCGTGTATTCGCACCGTGTGTCTAGAATTCTACGGCACAGATTTACACGAATCCGTGCCCGCTATTGTTGAGATAAAAAACTATCTGGATCAAAACCCGAACGTATTGTTATCGGGGCTCGAACACCTGGATGACCGTTATATCAAGGCGGTGAAATACAGCCCCAAAGCGTCACGCGGCAGCATGCCGAAAATGTTACTGGTGGCCGATATTGTGGGTCAGGATGATAAACAGGTGGCGGCAGCGGCTTCACATGTGGTGCATCTAGCCAACGCTCGCCATGCTGAGGGTTTTATTGCGGTGAGTGCCGAGGCGCGTAAAAAATTCTGGGCAGAGCGTGCGCGCACGGCAGCCATCGCATCACACACCAATGCATTCAAAATTAACGAAGACGTGGTGATTCCACTGCATCGTCTGGCGGAATATACCGAAGGCATTGAGCGCATTAATGTTGAGCACTCTATCGCTAACAAATTACGTTTACTGGATGCGATTGAAGCGTGCTTGCAGACAAGTCGTCAGCAATTTGTCAAGACAGAAATCGAAAGTGATCGCATTCTGGGCGCGCGATTCGATAGTGCTCAGAAAACCGTTATCAGCGTGCGTGCACGCTGGCGTTCATTGCTGCAATATCTGGATGACGGCATAACGAGCCACCAGTCTGTTTTGCTGCCAGCTGAACAAAATGCTATTCGCCCCGACGATACATTGATCACCGCCATATTGCGTCATGATATTCGTGTGTCGTATCGTCGTGAAATAGAGCAACCATTGAAACAAATTTTCAGTGGCCATGACATGGTGTCTATCCAATCGAAACTGGATGCGGCGCACAAAGAAATATTATCGAGCCGTTTGTTTGTCGCCTTGCACATGCACGCCGGTGACGGCAATGTGCATACCAATATCCCGGTTAACTCCAATGATTACACCATGATGCAACAGGCCGAGCGCATTGTTGATCGGGTGATGAAACTGGCGGTTGATCTGGGCGGCGTAATTTCCGGCGAACACGGAATTGGCATTACCAAATTCCAGTATCTTGAACCACAAGCCATTGAAGCGTTCGCGCGTTATAAACAGGAGGTCGACCCGCAGCAGCGTTTCAATCGCGGCAAATTAATGGCGCAAACCGGCGGACTGGAACGGGCCTATACACCATCGTTGCGTTTGCTAAAACAGGAAGCGATTATCCTCGAAGAAAGCGAGCTCGGTGAATTAAATGATATGGTCTCGAATTGTTTGCGCTGCGGTAAATGCAAGCCTGTATGCACCACCCATGTACCGGCTGCCAATTTGTTATATTCGCCACGCAATAAAATTCTGGCTTCGGGTTTAATTACCGAAGCGTTTTTATACGAAGAACAGACCCGGCGTGGCATCTCGGTACGGCATTTTGAGGAGATGAATGATGTGGCGGATCACTGCACGGTTTGCCATAAATGTTTAGCGCCGTGCCCGGTCAATATTGATTTTGGTGATGTCACCATCAAGATGCGGCACATTCTGAAAATGCAGGGTCAGCGCCGCAGCAATATCGGTACGCGTATGTCGATGGCATTTCTCAACGTAACCAAACCCAATACCATTAAATTCATGCGCGCCACCCTGATTCAGGCGGGTTATGTGGGGCAGCGTTTGGTTCATACAGTGCTTAGATTAGTGCCGGGCGTGCTGACGAAAAAACGCCGACCGTCTGCAACCACCGGCAAACCGATAGTACGTGAACAAGTGATACAGTTTTTTGCCAAGCCCATGCCAGCGGGTATACCTATGCAAACCATGCGCGCAACCTTGGGTGTGGAAGACAGTAAAACCATTCCGATTTTGCGTAACCCTGCAAAAACAGATACGCATTCCGAAGCGGTATTTTATTTTCCCGGCTGTGGTTCCGAGCGTTTGTTCAGTCAAATCGGTCAGGCCACGCTGGCGTGGTTGTATGAACTGGGTATACAAACTGTTTTGCCGCCCGGTTATTTGTGTTGCGGTTATCCACAAACCGCATCCGGTGATATTGAAAAAGGGCAAAAAATTACCACCGCCAATCGCGTGTTATTTCATCGCATGGCGAATACCTTGAATTACCTTGATATCAAAACCGTGGTGGTGTCCTGCGGTACCTGCATGGATCAATTATTGAAATACCAGTTCGAGCAAATTTTCCCGGGTTGTCGATTGCTGGATATTCATGAATTTATGATGGAGAAAGGCGTGACAATGCAGGGTGTGCAGGGTGTGCAATATTTGTATCACGAGCCCTGCCATTCACCGATGAAACAATATGATTCCATCAATGTGGCTTCTTCTCTGGTCGGCAAAGTTGTATCACTGTCTGATCGTTGTTGCGGTGATGCCGGTACATTTGCTATAGCGAGTCCGGATGTGGCGGCGCAGGTTAAATATCGCAAGCAGCAGGAGTTGCAAAAAAATATCAGCCAGTTAACCGGCAATGACAAAGCCGTAAAAGGCAATGTAAAAATGCTGACCTCGTGCCCGGCGTGTCAACAGGGTCTGGAGCGTTACGGTGAAGATACCGGGATGGAAGTGGATTACATAGTGGTGGAGCTGGCCAAACATAAACTCGGCGCCGACTGGCAACAAAAATTCACCACGGCGGTGAAGAACGGCGGGATCGAGAAAGTGCTGTTGTAGTTGTCGGGGCGTAAAAGAAACAGAGAACGCAAATGAACGCAAATAAACGCAAATGTTTTTTTGTTGTTCGCTTGTGTTTGTTACCTGGTCTTCAGGCCAACGATTTGTCTCATTAACCGCCCAAAAGCGTCAGCCTAAAGGCCGACCCACAACAGAAGCAATCCTATATTCCATTTGTGTTTATTTGCGTTCATTTGCGTGATGCATATGAATGTGCGAATGCCGCGAGCGCAGCGACCGCCATGGATGGCGGAAGGTACGCCTACAGGAAGTAGGCGGTAGAGTCCTGTCTGGAACAAAGACCGAGAGCAGCGCAGGACGATTCCATGGATGGAATCGGTAGAGTCGTGTCAGGAACGAAGACCGAGCAGTTGCCGAGATGCGCAAGAGCGGCGTTGTGTTTGTTTTTAGTGTAATCCGCTATTTATCCAGAACGGTTTTATCGCCGGTTTGCG
>JANOOU010000075.1:0-12204 GCA_031421475.1 Gammaproteobacteria bacterium
GGTATGACGTCTGGCTTCATAGGGTTCTCCTTTGAGATATATGATGAAGTCAGTTACACAAAAATCAAAACAGTCTCATAAATTTTGGCAAGTTGTCATGCTCGCTACATCGTGCAAAAGTCTCATATTTTATTTTTTAGAGGTAATTTTTTGTTGAGGTCTTCTTTAAGGACGATAACTTTAAAACCAGATTCTTCAAACCGTAAAACGTTGCCTTCTTTTGATTGCCCGTCTACGATTAAACTATCGTAAAGATAAAGCTTATCGTTTTCGCAAAACATTGGCCTTGCTTGCCCATACTCTATTCTTTGTACCAACTGATACTCCGGGTTGAGTACTATAATCTGGTTTACGCCTCTTGGCACTACGGCTCCCTTAATCAACTCTCTCATGTCTATTACGGGATATTGTTTGTGGTTGATGGTCAGGCTGCAGGTATGGCTTACATGCACGAGTGAACGAGCCGCTTCCGATATTTCGGATTCTACTAATAATTTGTATAGCCTTGCCTGATCTAAAAGTGCATCAGGCATATTGACCAAAGCATTACCAGAATCATGTCCAGATTTTGATTGTACAGCTGCCTGCCACGCAAACAGCACAAAAAAAAAGACTACGCTCGCAATGAATTTTGTTTTGTTCACGGCTGTTTCGCTCTAACTAATTTTGGGAAGATCTCGTTGAGAATATAAGTGATCTTTGAAGAATAATCTTTATCGCCACCGCCATTGTATCTGTCTGCAATATTGTCAGCGTTAAACTTCCGCCAGTCGATAATTGAACGTTGCATCGTGGCTTTAACGTATTTCATTTTTTGTCCAGGCCTGATTATTCCGCTCGCCGCAGGATTGAGTCGTCTTAATTCAAAAATAGTGGTGCTGATTTTTATAGATATTTTTTCCAGATTGTCACCCGAAACTATTTCATATCCATATTCTTTAGAATCTTTTAAGTTGCGAATAGACATGATATTGGTAATTGCCATGCGCGTGTAGAGGTATGCCATACCTGCTTTGATATTGACATCAGGTGTGTTTATAAAACCATTGGCAATCGATTGTTTAAGCTCATCACTCATAATCAGGCTAGAGCCTTCACCTTCATTTTTTAAAATGCTATAACCCGGATCGCCTTTATTACCTATTTGCATTGGTCGTGTATTCCAAGCGCTATTATCTGGGCCACCACTTTCAGTCCATAACAAGGCCTTTAACAATAGCCAATCTATTTTTGATACTAATGCTTTAAATTTATGTGCATAGGCGTCAACCTCAGATTTGATAATGCTGTCGTATTGATCCCATTTGGCATCGTTAATTCCTTGCTTCACGGTATCTTTCCATCTTTGATCGATAGTCATATTACTTTTCCTTTCATTAAATTTAACAGAGAGTGGTGCCTGATTATTACTCAGGCTTTGTTACCTCCAATTTGCCAACCTTGCCGATGGTATAAAGTGCGCGGTCGTACATGCCTTCTGCATAAGGTGCCGGTGTTTGGAAGGTGCCGGGATTCACGGCGCGTACACGGTATTTAATAGTGATAACATCGCGACCGCTGAGGTTGCCGTACATGACAACCCGGTCGTCGCGAATATCGGCGTATTGCAGATTCCAGCCGGCATCCGATGTGACGCCGAGTGGCGATTGCCAGTTGCTCACGCCTTCTTCTACATATTCCTCTTCAGCGTATTCCTCTTCACTCGCATAAGCTTCTTCGCAACCGTCATCTCCACAGCCGGTCGGTTGTTCGGTTTGTGCTTCACGTATTTGCGGCACTGGTTCGAGCCCGCCGGGCAGTAGGTCAACAATGGCGATTTGGGGTGATTCATCGTAGGCCGTGCCGCGTAGGCGCAAGCGTACAAAAAATTCATCACCCACGTTCACACTGGAAACTGTTTTGTCTTCTTCATCGACAAAATCACGCTGTATTTCCAGTCCTTTGTTGATGGCAGCCGGGCTGCTGCGATCAAATCCGGATTCGGATAATACGTAGAATGCACGGCCTTTACCGCTGCGGTTCAGTTGTACTGTTTTTGCATCCGGGGAAACAGCAACGCGCTGTAACGATCCGCTCTTGAATGGCAGTGCTTTGGTTTTGCCCGCGGTGTTTAATTCGGTAATGGATAAATTACCGATCTCGTTACCGCCAGCAACGTGATACTGATCCAGTGCCAGTAACAACATGCCGGCAGATAATGTATTGAAGCGTTGTTCTGTTAGCAGCTTGCCCAGTGTGTCGGCCAGTTTGTCCGGCACGGTATTGAGATGTTCACTGAAATGACGTGATAATAAATACAGATGCACCGCGTCGTGTACCAGCGGATCGTAGTAAACATTGTCGCCCGTCATCCAGGTTTTTTGTGTCAGCCACGGCACTTTTTTCATTAACGGCCAGGCCAGATCATCCTGTTTCAATAAGCGATAGGTGGCTGCCAGATAGGAGGCTGTCAGGTCGCCACGCCATTGATCTTTGTAACGCTCTTCAAGATCCGCTTTCAGTGATGATAATTGCGTGGCCGGATTAATGCCCTGGCGTGCCAGCAGATAAATACCGTAGGCACGCACACGCACGCCGATCAGATTTTCGCTGGTGTTGCTACTGATGTGTTCAACATACGTGGTGGCGCTGTTGAGCATGTCATCGGGTACGGCTTCACCACGTTCTTTCGCCTCAATCAGGAAGTGCGTGGCATGCAGTGAAACATAATCATCCACCAGCGGGTTCGCCGCCCACAAACCAAATCCACCCGCATCATTTTGCCGTGAACGCAGGGTGCTGAGCGTGGAATCCAAATCACCGTCACCGGTGATGGCACCCATTTCTGGATGTTTTTTCAGGATCAGTGCAGGCATCGCCTGGCTGGTGATTTGCTCGGTGCAGGTATAGGGATAATTTCCAAGATAGGCGCTCAATCCCTGCGCCCAAATTAGCGGCGAGGGTGCAAGGCCTGCATTCACCACGCGATACTCGGTGAAGAGTTTGCGCGTGATGTTGACGCTGGATTTGCTCGCATCGAAACTGCCGGTGTTGAGCACCGTTCGATAAGGCGTGGCCGGACGTACACTGATGCTGTCACTGATTTTTGCGTGCGCATCGCCGGATTTCGCTTCAAAACGAATGTCGGCAGAGCCGAGTGTCTCGGTTAACTTCACCCGGTATTCCGCAACGGCTTCCTGGCCTTCGTCAATTGTTAAATTAAGTTTGGGTTCACTGACAACTTTCAGTCCTTTATCGGTGGTGGCATGTACCGTGATGGTTTGTTTGCCTTTGCCTTTCAGGTTGTTGTAAACACCCAGTGTCACCACCAGTTCATCACCGGGGGCCGCGGCCATCGGTACATTGGGGCTGAGTATTAAATCCCCTTGCACTTCGGTGCTGTTTTCAGTGGTGCCAATCGTATCGGCGGTGGCGATCACGCTGTAGATTCGCAACTTGCCGTTAAAGGATTCCGGCACGGTGTATTCAAAGTGGGTGCTGCCGGCGGGTATATCTTTAACACCGGACCACCAGGCAACCGGTGGCTGGCGTTTTTTCTTGAATGGATTGAGCTGTTGACTGAGCAGATCTTCGGCATCACCACCGGCGGCGGCGAGTTTCATTAATTGCTCAAATTCCGGCAGAATCAGATCGAGAATCTGGCTGGTGTGAACCTGCAAACGCCGCTTCTGGAAGAAGTAGGCAATCGGGTCAGGTGTACTGAATTTTCCCACCTGTAAAATGCCTTCATCCACCACGATAACCGCCGCACGCGCGGGTGCATCGCTCACCAGTTTGATCGAAATGGTTGCGCCCGGTTTGACGCGCTCGGGCACGGTTACACTGGCCTGCTGACGACGTGCTTCGACATTGACGGTGAAGGGGATCACGCCATAAGACAATGGGCTGGTGTAAATCTCGTCCGAACCCATGTCACGCACAAATTGCACATTGAGGTATGCCGTGCCTTCCAGATTGTTGGGTACGGTGATGCGCTGCACCGAGCTGCTGGTGCTGGTTTGGAACCATTGGTGTGCCAGAACTTTGTCGCGCTCAATGGTAATCAGGCCGGCCCCGGCATAGGGTGCGCGAATATTCAGTTCAATGGTTTCGCCCGGTTTCACTTCACTATTGTTGAGCGACAATTGCAGTTCTGCATTCTGTTCAAGCGAGCGCGATAAGTTAGCGGTTCCGCTGACGGTATAATCCAGCCGCGAAACGATTTCACCGGCACCGTTACGCAATACGTAGCTGTAGTCACCGGGTTGATCCGCGGTGAGTTCCCGTTGCAGTCCTTCTTTGCCGAGCTTGACGGGTTTGGATTCGCGCAGATTTTCCTTGGGCCGTGATACGTAGCGGTAGGTGCCATCATCCTGTCGCGCCAGTATCGACACATAGCGTCGTTCAATCCATTCCATGGCCAAACCTTCTGCGGCGGTTGGCTGCAACTGCGAATCGATGGCTAACCAGTGTGCCATGCGTTGGCTGCCACGGCTGATGAAATGCGTGGGGCCGTCGGTTTTAACACCCACCAGATAGGTCGCCGATGAAACCAGAGCACTGGCCTGGGTATTCACGCTGCGCCCTGAGCCGGGTTCGAATGCGCGTGCCAGCAGATGCAGGCGGTAACTGGCTTTATCGAATCGCTTTAGATTCAGATCAAAAATCGCTGCGCCCTTGTCGTCAGTGGTGATGTCTGACAGGTTTTCTACAACGGCTGCCTGCAAGGGTTTGGCGGGATCGCGGAATTCATAATCCGGGTATTTTCCAAATCCACTGATACCACCGCTCAAGGTGAGCTCGCCTTCAATGCGAGCATCCGCCGCAGGATTACCGAATAAATGCATGACCTGTACCTGCGCCTGGATATCTTCGGGTTTAACCCAGCCGTCGCCGACCTGGGTGGCGAGGGTGGCCTGTACTTTCAGCCGGTCCGGTTCGAATTCGCGCAGTGTAAAGGTGGTACTGCCCAGTCTTTCCAGCTGATTTTTGTCACGAATGATGGAGACATTGAATTGGTATTCGCCGGTCAGGGAGGCGTCGTTCGAAACAAAATCAAGCCCTTCAAAACCCGCGTGCGAGAGTGCCACACGATGGCGCTGCACCACCAAGCCGCGTGGATCTATGACCTCTACTTCCAGTGGCAGGCCTTGCAAATTACCTTGCCAGTTTGCGGTGCGCACAATAAACATCAGGTGTGCGGTTTCACCGGGCCTGTATAAATTACGGTCAGTAAATGTGTAAGCAGACAGTTGCTGATCCGATTCGGCGTTATCGATACCGCCTATATCAAAACGCGAAAAATCGAGATCTCTGTCGTAGCGATTTAACGGCAGGAAAGAGGTGTCGTCATCTTTGGTAACGACGAACATCAGCGGTGTTTTTTCGCGCAGCAAACGCGGTTGCAGGCTAATGCTGGCGTGACCGCTGTTATCGGTATTGTCACTGGCGACGGCCTGGCCATTTTGGCCAACCAGTTCAACCCGCGCGGATTCAACCGGTTTGCCGGTGGCAATCGACATTACAAATAAATCGTACTGGCCATTCAATGAACGTTTTGCAACAACCCCCAGATCGGTTACCACGATCAGCCGGCCATCACCGCCGTAGTCAAAATTTTGATCCTCGGGTGCGGCTGTGGTATCGGCTTCGCGAATACGCAGCACAAAAATACCGCGCTTGCGGCCGTCCTTGTTGTAGAGATACTTGTCCAGATCAATGCTGCGAATATGTGCCTTGGCCGGATTGTTATTGGGTAGTGGCTGGATCTCGGCAAAGCGTTCAACCAGGCGGTTAAACCGGTCATCGTCCATATAGGGTTGCGCAAAATTATTTTGATGATCGGCCATCATGTGGTGTAACTGATTGGGCAACAAACGACCGACTTCGTAACGCACGGCGCTGACACCGCGTGCAACGTAGGCAATTTTTTTCGCGCCCGACGCAGACAGTAATGAGCCTTCAGACATCAGCTTTAACACGGTGGGATAGGGCGTAATCTGCAACAGACCGGTAGTGGGCTTAATCGCTTCATAACCCCCAAATGCCTGCACACCCTGCGGGATTAAAACATACAACATGCGGCCAACGGGCGCGTTAAAGGTAAAGCCGTGTTGCTCATTTTGCTCCAGTTCACCGGTTTGATAACTGAGCGGTAGGGCCGATGATTTTTTCAGTATGGCTTCATTGATTTCAGTGTCGCCCCAGACATAGGGCTGGTCACGCGCGCCTTCAAACTTGTCGGGAAATTCGGGTAATAACCAGGCCTTGATGTGCCCGGTCAAGGCTTTTTCAGCCACCGGTGCAGAGCTGTGAAAATTCAGTAACTGCACGGGCTCGAAACGTTCGTTATCGATAATCGCCATTTCAAAATCGGTAAAACGCAGCGAGCCGCGACCGGGTACGACAACGCTGCTTTCGATGTCTGAGTCGGTGCTGTTGCCGCCACGTTCTGCGGTGACGCCATTATCCAGCACCAGCTTCAGGGCCAGATCTTCCCGGGGCATATCGAGTGCTGCCGAATGCACGTAGGCATGTAACTTTTCTTTGTCATAGGTAATCGAAAGAGGTGGCTGTGCAGGGTTTAGAAATTTCAGGCCATTAGCCAGTTGTAATTCGAGCCGTTTTTCAAAACCGGCAGTATCCACCGGGTGGCTAAATGAAAACGTGGCCACCATTTTCTTTTGTTGCGGATCCACCGGATCGAGATAAAACTGATTGGAATCCAAACGTGCGCTGAAGGCTTGGGTTTTAAACCCGGCAGCATATTCGTTGAGTACTACGTTGGCGGCGAGCCATCCGGATTTGGCAAAGCGGATGGCATATTCCTGATCAATCGGCCAATCGGTTTTCGGTACGAAGCGCAGCTGTCGATCCGACATCCAGCGCCATTCACCTTCCATTTTTGGCGATAGGGTAACGCCTTTAGTAATGACCTTGTCGATTTGATCAAGCGGTGCAACGGAATCTTCAAAGTAGACGACGAGATTATCGATAAACCATTGCTCATTCTCAAATACGGTGACCTCCGGTGTATCCACGGTGTAACTAATGGTCACCGGTTCGGGCAGCGTTTGATACCAGATCAGGGCAATGATAAGAACCGTCAACAGGCCCAGGCTGATGGCCATGTGCTGCCGCCGTGCACGACACCATAACCAATAGCGACTCAGGGTGTTTTTCAGCAGTGGCAGCCAGGCCGGGCGTTGCCAGTTGAGCTTGCCAAAGATCGCAGCGGTTAACTGCCATAACGTGCTCCAGATGAACACGAACAGCCAGCGGATGAACCGGGCTACTGAGATAAAAGAGGAAAGCAAAGACTTCCAGTGCATCATGAGCGACAACCCTGCAGTTTTTAAAGGCGCTGCATTTAGCCATATTTCAGTGATGTTGCCTAGCCCGGATATTTCACCAAACCAACCAAAAACAACAACCCTACCGCCCATCCACCACACACATCGCGCGCCCTGAAAAACAGGCGGCGTGAACGCCGTTTTTATGTTTTTTCAGCACGGCGGGCGCAACTTCCCAAACCCCCGTTTTTTATCAACGCGCCTATTTTGAATAATTTTAATTGAATGGAGAGCACTTCCGCCTGCGCGGTGCCTTGCAGCGCCAGATGACGTACGCTCAATTAACGCATACGCCATGCCTGACAATAACAAGCGAATGACAGGGTTGATGATCAGGTGGTTCAACAATATCGAGGCCCTAAAAACTCACGCTCATTCCGCTTATTAATCGCCATGATGTCTCATGTTGTATGCCATGCAATGATTGCACTAGCGGTATGCCAACAGAAATATAGAGCGATTTTTTATCGGCAAAAATAAATCGTGTGCCCGGTGATAAAAATACAACATGGCCGCCGCTGTTTTCATTCTCCACCCCCATGTCCTGTTGCGGCCTCTGGTACTCGGCGTTAAGTTCCAGTGAATGACTCCATGCAGCGTTGTTACTAAACGAGGCCGCGGCATTCCAGCGTATAGTGTTGCCGCGATTGTGGCCATCGTTGCCATCACCTGCGTGTATATACAATATATTAAAATCATAATCGAGGGTTGCTGTGGGATGGCTGTAAACCACACCCAGCATAAAATCGGTTGCAGCACTGCCGGGTTGATGATTCGCTTCCAGTACATTTCCCTCGCTATCTTTTAGATCGGTGTCACCGGTTTTAAGTTTGATCCCGGCTTGTAACGCAAACTGCTCAAAATTGTGTTGCATCAATACGGCCATGTCACCTGTGCCGGCAATGTCACCATGATGGTGTACAACGCCGACACCCAAATCATTGTGCGACATTTTCATATCATTCAATTTAATATAAGGCAGGCTAATGCTGAGCTGGGTGGCATCGGTAACACCCCATGCAAGATTTAAAACGGCAGATTGCATGCTGGCCATGCTGTCAATTTCCTGATCGTTGCTGCCAAATGTTTCAAGTTGTGTGTCACTGAAGGCATCAAAATGAACTTGTGTGAGATGCACGCCGATGTTCCAGCGCGATTGCTCCAGCGTGTTACGGCTGGCAGTGAGCAGCGGGCCGGTCATGGCGGCGCTGGTATTGACCGGGTGGTCTGCATGGCCGGTTTGATGGCAGGAAATAAGTACCGCTGCGAGCACGATTTGTTTCATTTGTTATCCCATGGCCAAGAGTGGCGCGATACTAGGTGATGCCTGCGTGCCTGCATAGTGACAAATTGTCGCAGCTGCATTGCAACGGTGTGCTTGCCAGGCTGCCTGTTATAAGATATTCAGAGTGTCTTGGTTAACCGGTTTTATGAATGACTATGCAATCTCGTTACATTTCACCCAGCAGCAACCACCTCGCATTATTACTGGCCATGCGTGGCTCGGTGTTATTGATGGAAGCGCTGTTAGTTCTGATTTTTTATCTAATGGGTATGCGTGCGCAACTGACAGGTGTGGCTGTGTTGATGTTGCTGCAACTGACGACCAATATTTTTACAGCCTGGCGCTTGGGCCGTGCGCGGCCAGTTGGGCACGCCGAATTTTTCGGCCACATTTTTGTTGATATTGTTGCACTCACCTGGATTTTTTATCTCACCGGTGGTTATGCCAATCCTTTAATCTGGGCGTACTTGTTGCCGCTGATTGTTGCGGCGATTATTTTACCTGCGTGGTATGCCTGGCTGACTACTCTTATAACGATTGCCTGTTATGCCACGCTGATGTTCTGGAATGTGCCGCTGCAACATGTGCACGATGGGCGCACCACTGCATTTAATTTGCATTTGCACGGCATGTGGTTTGGTTTTGTATTCAGCGCCGCCATTGTCGCTTATTTTGGGGTGCGTTTAAGCGCCGCCTTGCGTGAACGTGAGCGCCAGCTTTCCTTGGCGCGCGAAAAAATGCTGGAGCAGGAACGTGTTGTGGCACTGGGCGCATTGGCCGCCGGTGCGGCACATGAATTGGGCACGCCGCTGGCAACCATGGCGGTGCTGACAAAAGATATGATCGCGGAATATCAATCGGATATTTCTTTGACAACATCGCTGGATTTGTTGCGGCGGCAAGTGGATCGTTGCAAAGATATTTTATCGTCTATTGCGCAATCCTATGGCCAAAGACGTGCCGACTCTGCCGTTAAAATGTCGATACGTGATTTCCTGGATGATGTCATAAAATCCTGGCAAGAAACACGCCCGGCCATCGCCATGAACATTCACTTTAATGCAGCGCCCGCCGAACAAACTATTTTTGTCGAGCGCACCTTCAGGCAAGCGATTACGCATTTACTGGACAACGCGGCCGATGCATCACCTGGCGGTATTGAAATCATTGCAGGCTGGACTGAACGTGAACTGAATTTGCAAATACTTGATCAAGGTGCTGGCTTGCCAGCACTGAAAAACATAGGCGATGCATTTGTAACGACTAAAAAAAATGGACAAGGCCTGGGTGTTTATTTATCGCGAACCGTTATTGAAGGCATGGGCGGTAGCATAACCATCAGCAATCGCGATACCGGAGGTGTGGTGGCGAAGATTTGTCTTCCGATTGTTGCCTTGCAGGATCTGTCATGACGACCGCAATGAATTTATTGCTGGTAGATGATGATGCCGATTTTCGTCAGGTGTTAAAAATCGCGCTGGAAAAACGTGGTTTTACAGTGCGCTGTGCAGAACATGTTGCGGCGGCTTTAGACATTACAAAAGAAATTATTCCACACTATGCAGTCGTGGATTTACGAATGCCAGGGCCATCCGGTTTGCTCCTGATATCACAATTAAAACAGCTTAATCACGACATGCGCATCGTCATGTTAACCGGTTATGCCAGTGTTTCAACCGCTGTAGAAGCCATCAAACTGGGTGCCACACATTATCTTGCCAAACCGGTGGACGCCGATGAGATCGTTGCCGCATTTGCGCGCGTGCAAGGTAAGGCGGATACCACGCCTGCGATCACGCCCATGTCGGTGCCGCGTGTTGAGTGGGAACATATTCAGCGTGTGCTGAACGAACACGATGGCAATATTTCTGCTGCGGCACGCAGTTTGAATATGCATAGGCGTACCTTGCAGAGAAAGTTATTGAAAAAACCGGTGAAACGCTAAAGATCTCAAATTTTTAGTTTGTTATGCGATGTCAATTTATTGATGCAATTAAGGCTGGCTAATCTCCTCATGCGACGACTCTAGTGTTTTGAGTACTGCTCCGTCTTTTTCAAGCCGCATAAAAAATTGTGGTGGCTGGAATCCAGAGGATGCATGCCTGAGCTTCTTAAGCGGAGTTGAATGCGACAAGCGCTCTGCACTTTCTAATGCCAATGCAAATCCTTTTTGGACGCCTTTAAAATAATCAAAGAATTCCACCCTGCTAAGGCCTGATACAGTAGAAAATCGACGCCATAATGTTGATGGAGCTAAATTATAAAAACCACTTATGCGTGCCTTGCCAATTACTGAGCCGACAGGTAATTTCACGTAAATCCACACTGTGGCGCCAACTTTAACATTCATAAATCGACGTCTTAGTTCGATATGTTTTTTTCCTTCAAAGATATTTTCCGCATGTCTCTCATCCAGCGAAATTAGTATATGTTCCTCGTTATCCACGTTTTGTACCTTCTGAAAGAATTAGCTGAAGTTGTTTATCTGTAATCGGTCTTGTAGTTATCAAGTCGTTGGGTCTGCCGCAACCGATTTTCTTTAAAGTCTTGATTGATACGGGGTTATTGAAACGCATTGTATTGTCAAAAACTGTTATTGTTTTTATCTTGGATCGACCTATTGCTTCGATACTAGCTTGATTGAGTACAGAAGGATCTAGATCTTTGGATTGTAGATCTCCTTGTAATTTCAAATATGCATGTTTGATTCGACCGATTGCAACTACGGCGCCTAGTCCATGACGTTTCAAGGATTCATAAAATAAAATCAATTCACCGTGCTTAAACTGCTTTAATGTTTTTGGGCTGCTTAAGTAATGTTTTTCTTGAAATAGAGTCGCCCTCGACTGAGGTAGTAAAGTCTTTTGTGGTAAGTGACCCAATAGGTGTTCAGAGTAGTCACGCTGCACAGGAGTAATTACTGCTCCGCGACCTGGCAGGCAGAATAATGCGGGTGCAAGAAGTGTTTCAAGTGAGTCTAGTGGTACATAAGCTCTATTGCCATCTGGCGTATGCAGCTCAATCTGCTGGCTGATATTACGAAAAATAGGCGGCATTTCCGGTAATTTTAGACGACCTATAGAGGCTAATGATTCCCTATAGTGCCCCCAATTTTCTGTGGTAACGATATGCCCTAAAACAATTTTACTCAGTTCAGTTTGATTCGACGTTCCACTAAAACCTAAATTAGATGCTATTTCACGTATGCAAACTTGATATCGTGGGAATTCGATTTTGATCTGTATTGGTCCTATTGCTGCGGCATGTTCCAGTAAATATGTAAGTAAAGCTCGTGCGGCATTTAGTGACTGAAGTGATGATTCATCAATAGCAATATGTGCAATGACTGTGCCATTGGGATTCCATTCGGGCCATGTTAAATATCCGAGCAGGTTATCGGAGCTCCATATTCCATATTGATAAGTTACCCTTCCTGGGTTTGTAACTGCCCATTCGGAGGATATTGCAGAACCAGAAATATTTAACTTCGATAGTAATTCATAGACAGATTGCTTTTCATGATTTTTTATTGGATGCAGTGCTAGTGTATCAGTTGTTGGCGTTTCATATGAGCATCCAGCAGTTGTT
>JANOOU010000076.1:0-4468 GCA_031421475.1 Gammaproteobacteria bacterium
AGTAAGCTGATTTTGTGGTTACTATCGGGTAACCAGACCAAGAGTAATAAACATGATACCCAGAAGAAAAAATCGAGCTGGACCCCCACCAGAAGACTGCCCATTAAGTACATGCCTGAGCATTATCGGCGGTGTATGGACACCCGCCATCATTTGGTATTTAAGCCAGAACCCCAGGCGCTTTAGCGAATTAAAAGATGATATCAAAGGCGTATCGGCAAAAATGCTGACGGCACGGCTTAAAAAACTGGAGGAAGCTGGCGTAATACATCGCAACGTTATGCCGACATCACCACCCACCGTTGAATACAGTTTGTCGGAACTGGGTCAGGAATTAAAACCGGCGATCACGGCGATAGTCAATGTGGGTCACCGCTTAAAGAAAATAAGAAAGTCATAGTTTGTAATGATAAGCCTGTCGATTATTTTGATAATGAGTTTATGTCCTGCGCCACATGCGCCGCATCGCTAGCAATCCAAATAGCGGCCCCGGCAATAACAACCACGCAATATATGACGATGCTGCTGACCAGAGCATGCTGCTCAATTCAATCGAGACAACGCTGATCGCAAAGCCAATGCTATTCATCAGTGCCAGCGCACCGCCCACGCGATCCGCCGCACAGGTTTTAGCAGCCAGCGCTGAAAACTGCGGCGAATCGGCCACGATAAAAAATCCCCAAACCAGTAACAACAAAAGCACAAAAGGATGCGGCATGGCCTGTGCCCAGGGATAAATCAAACACAGCATTGCTGAACCTGCCAGCGCAATCATTGCAATTTTAGCGCTACCCCAACGCGCGCTGAACAAACCGCCAAGGATGCAACCGATACCACCCGCAACAAAAATACCGAACGCAAATAGCGACACAGTGTGTTCATTTAAATCACGGCTGTTTTGTGCAATCAATAACGGCAACAGCGCCCAAAATGCATAAAGCTCCCACATGTGGCCAAAATAACCGCAGGCGGTGGCGCGAAATTCTGGAATACGAAATGCCTGTAACGCAGCGCCCCATTGAAGTCGACGGTTGTTACCAGGGTGCGGCCCATCTCCGAGCCACCACACCATTACTGCGGCCACCACTGCGAGCAACGAAGTGATCATCATCACCGCTTGCCATGTTGGTATCACATCTATACCGCGAATGAAATGCGGCAAGCCGGTGCCCAATGCTAGTGTGCCCACCAGCCAACCGAGCGCCAGCCCGGCCTTGTCAGGTGACCAGCTTATGATCAGTTTCATCGCAATCGGATAAATGCCGGCAAGCGTAACGCCGGTTACGAAACGCAGTATTAAAGCGCGGGTGAAATCACTCTCCACACTAATAAATGCCGCGTTCGCCACCGCACCAGCGATGGCGCAAATGGCAAAAATACGACTGGCAGAATATCGATCAGCCAGGCCTGACAAGGCGAGAACCAAAGTGCCGACAATAAAACCGAATTGCACGGCGCTGGTTAGATGTCCAATGTCAACCGTTGTAATGACCCCGTTACGATACAGCGTATCGGCAATGGCATTGACGCTGAACCACAGCGATCCACCAAACAGTTCCGCAATCACAATAATAACCAGCGCGTAACGTGACTTCATTTGGGGATCGCCAATAGGTTATATGAAATATCTCCCGTTAGAATAACCAGACACGCCAACCAGCGTCATGCAAACCCAGGATATCGATTTGGCCAAAACTCTCGGCAGGTCCGCGCACCAGCCCACAGGCCGCCGTTGCTGAAGCCACATGATCAAAAGCCATAGCGCAGTTTTCGCACGCGCCTTTGATGGCACCGGCTTGCGATACTTCGTTAAATAGCGCATGCATCGTATGATCCCGTTGCGCAAGCACTCCCGGCCAATAAGTGCCTTCAGCCGCAAAATAAACTTCCACACTATCACCGCGAATGTAAGCTTGTTTGGCATGGGCCAGAGCGTGAAAAACACGGCCTGTTTCGTTTTGGCCGGCGTATATGACAAATGCGTGTTTGTTTGTTGACATGGTGTTTCCTTCATTCAAATATTAAAAATAAACTTTCAACTGTTATGACAGTTGTGCAATTAATGTCAATAATCAGGCAACGCGACATGTTGTATGTCAGGTTAACAACCTGCTTATTTCCCGCTAACATAGCACTGTTGATACATTATTTTAAATGAATTATTATGAATCGTTTATTCATAAATGGAGAACGTTATGGAATTGACTGACTTAAGAATATTTATTGATGTGGTCGATTCCGGCGGCATTACCGCCGCCGCAAATAAAGTTCATCGAGTGCCTTCCGGTATCACCACCCGCATCAAGTTGCTTGAGGAAGAATTAGGTGTTTCTCTTTTTGAGCGCATTGGAAAGAAAATGATATTAACATCCGATGGTGCCGTGTTTTTAGATTACGCAAAACGCATTGTATTATTAGCCAACGAAGCCGTTGCAACCGTTGGAAACACCGTGGAACAAGGTGAACTAAGATTCGGGGCCATGGATTCTGTCGCGTACAGATTTTCAAATGAAATGAGCAAGTATCATAGTCTTTATCCCGATGTACAGCTCAGCCTGGTTTCCGGCACATCACATGAGCTCATGGCCATGGTTAAAAACGGCGATATTGACCTGGCAATTACGCTTGATCCTGCGCCCGACACCCATTTATCGTTCGAATTTATTTCCGAAGAGCCGGTTTGCCTCATTAGTGATCTCAGCCATGCACTTATTAAAAACCCATCCGCAATTGGATCCGCATCGATTCTTGTTTTTCGACAAGGTTGTCCCTATCGATTTAAACTGGAGGAATGGCTGAGAAACGGCAGCGTGACACCCTCTCGTATCGTAGAGATACATTCGTATCATGTCATGATTGCCTGCGTCGTTGCCGGCATGGGTATAGCCCTGGTTCCAGAATCTATTCTCAAGGGTTATCCAAAAAATGCCGGATTCAAGACTCATGGCCTGCCAAAAAAATATTCACATGGCGCATTAAAAGCGGTACATCGCGGAATCAGGGCCAATATAAAAAGTGAGAACTTGTTAAAACTACTGAAAAAATAATAACCATAAACTGAATAACAAGCCAGCCATTATGTTATGAAGTGTGTTATTAGGGTACGCTTAATTCAGTTTACGTACATACTAACGAAGTAAAATAGTATACTCAATAATTGCTTAACACCAATATTCACTACCCACTTACCTTACTAATAACAATGAAATCATACTTAAAAATAAATAATATAATTCTGATAATTACCCTTCTAACAACAGGTTGCACAACAACCCAGAAACGTGATTTGTCATCGTTTTCTCATAAAGATGCGGCGTGTTATGACAGGAAAAATGAACCCTATACGTCAATAGTTGATACGCATATTCACTTTCGCGCATTCGGAGGCCAATCCATTCCATTTACTGAAATAAATGAATATTTTAACAAGACAGGAATACTGTTTGCCAATGTGTACGGCATTGGTCAAATATTACCGGTAGATTCCCCCTGTACTTATTATCTGGATTGCCCTGGCATACCCGCAGCACCCAGCATTAAAAACGATTTTGTAAACGCCGCCAATTTGGTGGAACATGGGCCAAAGGGTGTGGTTTTAACTTTGTCTATGACCTTTCCCGACTTATCTTCACCGCACAATATTGTTGAGTTAATAAATTTATATGATAAAGAATACCCGAATTTATTCAAATGGATGGGGGAGGTAAATTTAATCAAACAGGCTTTAATACCAAACCATCATATGCCTGCCTCACGGGAAGACATCAGTCAATGGGCAGATTTTATGTTTATTCTTAAAAAACGAGATATTCCTATTAATATTCATGCCGATTTAGGCAATGATACTGAACCCACAAAATATCTGTCGTTAATGGAATATGTACTCTCTTTATATCCTGACAATAAAATTGTCTGGGCACATATGGGGTTATCGAAAGAATTAAAAGGAATGAACCCGGTAGAACATATTCGTATTATGCAATCGGTGCTGAATAATTACCCCAACCTGATGTTGGATATTTCATGGCGGGTATTATATGACACTTATTTTATCAACCCTGAAGCAAGAACATTATACGTTGAATTTTTCAATCGTAATTCAAAACGAATCCTGCCTGGAACAGATTTTGTGGCATCGCGCAAAAAACAATTTTCAATATATCAAGAAGAGCTGGAAGTGGTTAGCCGAATTAATCAATATTTAGATGACGAGGCATTTCGCAATATCGCCTTGGGTGAAAATTATTTTCGTTTATTAGGATTAAATTACCAAGCCCCAAAAATATGCAGTCGCACTGCAGTAGATGTGAGTGTCGAAACACAATAAAAGCTGAGCTGATGATTCATGTTCAAATAATACAATGCCATGATTGATGTCAATGATCATCAATTGCACTAGGATTTTTGGCCTACAACACTTTCGTTAACGTAAAGGATATAACCATGAATATAAACGAGTCCATAAACT
>JANOOU010000077.1:0-5937 GCA_031421475.1 Gammaproteobacteria bacterium
ATTTATGCGCGTCATGTTTAAAACCCGAATTCTTTATTGTCGATATATTGTCGATATAAATAGCAATTATCATGCCGTGTACATAAGTTACTGAATTTATTAATGTACATCTTGGCGGCCACTAATTTTTGGGGTGATGTGTAAATTTATCTGACAGCATCATACTGAGCCCCCAATATACCTGTCATACACCCTGCTATTTGTGGTTCGCAGATCAAGCAGGTTCACTACACTAACCAGCATCCGGTTTGTTAGGACAATGAAGCTGCGCCAATGCCCGTGTTACCACAGAAATATCTGCCGGGTATTTTGTTGCCTGCTCACTTAATGACCGTCGCCATGCACGTGCACCCGGCAAGCCATTAAACAGGCCGGTAATATGTCGCGTGATGGCATGCAGTTTGGTGCCGACAGCGATTTCATTCTCGATATAGGGCAATAGCTGTTCAACAATTTTACATCTGTCGGGTATAACGTGAGTGTCATTAAAGAACACGGCGTCAACCTGTGCTAACAAATAGGGTTCGTGATACGCAGTCCGTCCCAGCATCACACCGTCCACATATAACATTTGTTGCTGTGCAGTTTGGATATCGTTAATGCCGCCATTCAATATGAACTGCCATTGCGGATAAGTTTGTTTTAATCGGTACACTACATCATATTGTAATGGCGGTATCTCGCGATTTTCTTTTGGGCTTAAACCGTTGAGCCAGGCTTTGCGAGCATGCACAATAAATACTTCACAACCACCCTGCGCTACAGTCTCAATAAATTCGCATAAAGCATCCCAGGAATCGCGATCGTCTATTCCAACTCGGTGTTTAACGGTGACGGGAATGTCAACCGCATCACGCATGGCTGCTACACAATCAGCCACCAGTTCAGGAACCGCCATCAGACACGCACCAAAACGCCCGGATTGCACGCGGTCACTCGGGCAACCTACATTCAGGTTAATTTCATCATAACCAAAATTCGCACCCATTTTTGCGCACGCCGCAAGCTCATGCGGATCGCTACCACCCAATTGCAAGGCCAGTGGATGTTCAGTCGCATCAAATTTCAAAAAACGCTCGCACTGGCCATGCAATAAAGCACCGGTCGTCAACATTTCGGTATACAACACAGCATGTTTTGAAATCAGGCGCAAAAAATAACGCTCATGCCGATCCGTCCAGTCAATCATGGGGGCGACACTGAATGCGCGATTAATCATACAATCTGCTTTTTTATTTTGAAACCACTAACGAGGGCATGGGCAATCGATGTTTTCACAAATGGCACGCAACACTATCAGCCACCGAGTTTAACGGATGCAGCTGCACGCTGACTCGATATTATGACAATAACAGGGATTTTATTTTGCTGATCAGATCTGATTCAGTGGCGGGTTTGATGAGGTAACCGCTGGCACCCTGACGCTGGGCCCACAACTTATCGGTCTCCTAATCCTTGCTGGATAACATGATGATCGGAATATGTTGGGTAGCGGTGTTTTTGGTAATCTGGCGCGTGGCCTGAAAGCCATTCAGACCCGGCATAACAACATCCATTAATATCAAATCCGGCAATTCAGCGACGGCACAATCAATGGCATGCTCACCACTGGATGCAGTCAGTACTTCATGCCCATGTTTTAAAAGGATTTTTGAAATACCTTCCAACTGGGTTGGAGAATCGTCAACAACGAGTATTTTTGCCATGCGGTTGCCTTGCTCGCTTCTCTGATCCCGTAAGCAACAGAATCATCATTTGGTTCTAATCCTAGACTATTTTGACAAAATCGCCGGTTTCCCTACCCCTCCAAAAAGATCACTCCCTGCCGCTAATTAAATTTTTGCTCCGATACCCAGGTTTATCTATTTAAATGACCAGTCGTGTAAAACAGTTACCTTGAACTGCTGGCCCTGATAATAAAAAACCACACTGTCCATTGTAATACTTAATAATTTCATACCAGCCATAAGTTCATCACCTTCACTCATATAGCGTCCGTTAATAATCACGCTACGTTGCTGCGGATTACTGGAATAAACATGCCCAGCAAATTGCAATTGCGGAATAGCCTGCTGCAACATAGAAGGTAATTGAGATATATCCGCTACAGCATCCGGTGACATGATCGGTTGCGGCACCTTCGCGCCGTGCACGGGGGCGTGCAATGCTGGCTCTACTGCTCGAGTCGTTACAACCCTGATGTTCGGTTCTTTCAGTTTTACGCTGGCCGCTTTTTTCTCAGGCGGCGGCAATACAACGGTTACCGGCACCGGTTTTTCAACCGCATCCCATGGCCGTAACCACCCTGACAAAAAAGCCAGCGCCAGCAGGCAAAATCCCAATGCCCAATACGGCCAGCGCGGCACTACTGTATCGGTGGCAACAACACTCTGATGTAAGGTTTGTATATCCGGCACCTGGCCGCGACTGCGCTCCTGTTGCGATTTTTTCAGGGCTTCGAGTATGTAAGACATTAGCCTGGATCCTCTGCACGTGGTAACAGTCGCGGCTCTTCGGCACCACTGGATTCATTAATAAATATCAGTGTTTGCACACCGGCCACACCATCTGCTAACAAGCCCTGTTTTTGCTGAAACAATCTCACACGCTCTGCCAGTAATTCATCGTATTCATAGGTTTCACTTAAAATTTTAGCCGGATCAATTTTATTCAACTTTTGGCGCAACCATAGAACATCCGCACCCGAATATCCGATATGCATCAATCCTGTGTAACCTGGTGGTGGCTGCCACAGCAAGGTAAATTCACCGCGCCAGTAATTTTGTAACTCTGCAATAGCAACGGTTTGTTTCTTGCCGGCCAGATCCATTACAACACTTTGTTCCTCTATCGAAATCAAGGTCGCATACTGCGTATCTTCATGTATATCATATAATTTCAATACCACAGGCCTGTTATACACGCGCAGTTTATTAATATCGCCATTTTCGTTTAAACAATCCAGCGCATGTAACTGTGCAAAATAACACGGCGTACCCTGTTGGTCGGGCTTGTAATCAAGCTGCCACAAGGCGAACAATGCCTGAAATGCCAGTATATTACTGCGTAATGAATGATCCGTGTCTGGCCAAATTATTTCCGATGTCAGAACAGGCGCGTCTAAAATTACACTTGGCTTGGCTTTAGTTGCCAATGGCTCCGTAATTGATTTATTTTCAGCCACAGCAGTTACGTGTTCTCGATTCGGCATAACAACCAGCAACAACGCTGCCATTAACAATAAGATGCCTATAATCACCGCAATATGTTTTTTTCTGCTGACAATTTTTACTCCCAACACTTCTTCAGCAGCGTTATTTACCGTAGCGACATTTATGCGTGGTTTGTTTGACACATAAGCACCCATCAAAGCACGATCGCAGATGACATTGATTAAACGCGGCACGCCTTTGCTCAACTGATACAACTGTCGCAAACTTGCATCCATAAACAATGCTTCACGACATCCTGCCACCAGCAATCGATGCTGCACATAGGCACGTGTTTCGGTTAAATTTAGCGGTGACAAGTGATAACGCGCTGTAATGCGTTGTGATAATTGCGACATGGAAGCCTGCGCCAGCTGCTCTCGTAACTCAGGCTGCCCCAGCAAGATTATTTGCAGCAGCTTACGCTCGGATGTTTCTAAATTCGTTAGCATACGCAACTGCTCCAGCACATCAGCTGCCAGATTTTGCGCCTCATCAATCAACACCACCGTGTCTTCACCCCGCGCGTGGGCGGCCAGTAAATCCCGACTAATACAATCGACATGTACCTTGATACTGTGGTTTATAACCGGCCGCGAAATACGCAGCTCATCACAAATTGTTTGCAACAGCTCCAATGCTGACATCATGGGATTCAACACCAGCGCCAGCCGCGTGTTGGCAGGAATCTGCTCCAGCAAACAACGGCTCACCGTGGTTTTGCCGGTGCCCACATCACCGGTTAACAATATAAATGCACCATTGGATTTTAAACCATACAGCAAATGCGCCAGTGCCTCGCGATGACGCTCACTCATATAGAGGTAACGTGGATCAGGCGCAATCGAGAAGGGTAATTCGTTTAGACCGAAGTGTTGTTGGTACATGGCGGCATTATAGGGTACAAGCTGCCAGAAACAAAAAAAGCCGACTGGTGTCGGCCTTTTTGTGTTTTATTTGAATGCAGTAGTACTATTGATTGCTCTGCTGAACTTCCTTGCCCAGATCGTTATACATCTGATCAATAGAAATACGCAACAAAACATTGTCGGCTTTTTCAATGGCCAAGGCCTTGAAGAGCTCAGATTCAGTATCCGATCCGGTCTTGGCGAAGCCATTACAATAACTCTGTAACTGTGAAACAGGAGCGCCAACACAATTTGTCCCGACACAGGGAAAATCTGTACCCGGTGTTCTGTATTCACATTGCGTTGAGCTGCAACAGGCTTCCCACACGCCCCCGGTAAAAGCGCAAGAACCACCCACTGCACATACCGTTTCATCCGGGCTTGAACAAGCCACCAGCTGCATACCTGAAATAATTGCAAAAATAGATATATATATTCGTTTCATTGTCGAGTCCTCTAAAATCAAAAAAAACATGATTCCTTGCCATGCAAGGACGCCAGTATTCTAACGATGCTTCAGTAGCTATACCAACCTCGTTCGTCAGAATGTATTTATGCGCCCTAACGATACCCTAACCACTTAAACAGGGTGCGTTATTAATCTGTTTTGCAGACTGCCATAACGTCTCCAGCTCATCGGCGCTGCATTGATACATTTCCCGCCCCTGTTGTTGCACACATCGCTCGATATATCCAAAGCGTTTTTCAAATTTATGATTGCCATGCCGCAAGGCTTCTTCGCTATCGACACCAAGATGCCTGGCCAGATTGACACACGTAAATAACAGATCACCCATTTCTTCGTACTGGGCCGCTTTGTCGCCAAGCTGCATGGCTTCGTGTAATTCCATTATTTCTTCATTTAATTTCTCCAGCACCGGCTCGACTGCGGGCCAGTCAAACCCGGCGCGTGCCGCGCGCTTTTGCAATTTCTGGGCGCGCTTCAGCGCCGGCAAAGATTTCGCCACACCATCGAGCAACGAAGCCTTTTCTAATGTCGATTTTTTATCACGCTCGTCTGCTTTCGTTTTTTCCCAGTTGGCATGCACGGCTGCTTCGTCTTCAAGCTTCACGTCTGCAAAAACATGCGGGTGCCTGCGTGTTAACTTGTCGTTAATTGCATCCACTACATCCGAAAAATTAAACAAACCTTGCTCGCTGGCCATTTGCGCGTAAAACACGATTTGAAATAATAAATCGCCCAGCTCATCTTTTAACTCATCCATATCGCCACGTTCGATTGTGTCAGCCACTTCATAGGCTTCTTCAATGGTATGCGGCACAATACTGGCGAAGGTTTGTTGAGTGTCCCAGGGGCAGCCGGTTTTGGGATCTCGGAGGGCATTCATTATTTCGAGCAGGTGCTGGATATTTTTCATGAGGTATCCTGAGGTTCAGGTTTAGTTTTTACTATTAATCATTTACCAAGCAGCAATAAAAAAAGAGCGGTTAGACCGCCCTTTTTATTTAACTATTTTAATTACGCATTAAAAATCAAATCGAATTCCAAGGTGTCCACTACTATCCATTTCATCATAATCAAAACCACCTTCCAGCTCGTATTCCATAAATCGATAGCCAATATAGGCACGCGCACTAGGCGTTACTTCCAGCTCTATACCAAGCCGATATTCGTTATAACGCTCAGCACCACTGAAACTGGTAATACTCGGTGCAACATATCCTTCGAACAAAAACGCAACCGGGGTAGACGAGGGAACGATGTAACGCACCTGCATACCAATTGCTAAAGCACTCACGCTTTCATCAATATTGTCCAGATCGGCCCAGGACAGCTTTCCGCCTACACCAAATTTCCA
>JANOOU010000078.1:0-3686 GCA_031421475.1 Gammaproteobacteria bacterium
AATACCGTGCCAATGTATGGAGGTATCCACCGCCAGATTATTGGTTACACGCAGCGTGACGGTATCGCCTTCACGCCAGCGTAAAGTCGGCCCCGGTATGGAACCATTGATGGTGGTTGCCATGCGGGTGTTGCCGGTAAAGTTAACGGGTGTTTCGGCAATCACCAGATTAAATTCCGTACCGCTAAGTTCGGGCGCCGTACCGGATGCGGCCAGACTCGCTGCGCGCACTGAGGACATCGTCGGCATTCCCAGCAACACACCGCCTGCTGCCAAACCTTGCACAAAGCGGCGCCGTGTCATGCCCGGTACTATTATCGATGACTTGTTATGAGACTTGTTCATTCGTCAACACCCTCTCAAGGAATGTAAATACTGATCACCCATAGTAATACCGGGCGACTGACTTGTAGATGACTATTGCATTACATTTTTGTCATCTTGCTCAGCAACTGCGATAAAACACTAATATAAAAGAGAACGCAAATGCGCCGCTCCTGCGCATCCTGCGCTTGCGGCATTCGTACATCCATGTACATTACGCGAATAAACGCAAATAAAAGAATGAGGGTTGTTAAAGCCGATAGACTGGTTCCCATCTTTCATCTGGAAACCAAGCGCAGCAGACTCTGCATGCCCACGCAAAGCGTGGGCATGCAGAACTTAATTACATTCGCGTTCATTTGCGTTTATTTGCGTTCTCTTTTTCTTTTATCCTTAACCAAGCCACAACGAGAACCCCGCATGAAGCTGTTAGTAATAGAAGATGAAATCAAAACCGGCGATTACCTGCAACAGGGTTTAACAGAAGCCGGTTTTATAGTGAATCTGACGCGTAACGGCCTCGATGGTCATCACCTCGCTATGACCGACGCCTATGATTTGATTTTACTGGACGTCATGCTGCCGGACATAGATGGCTGGCGCATTGTGCAATCGCTGCGCAGTGCCGGCAAACTGACACCGGTATTATTTTTAACCGCGCGTGACAGCGTGGATGATCGTGTAAAAGGTTTGGAACTGGGTGCGGATGATTATCTGGTAAAACCTTTCGCGTTCTCGGAGTTATTAGCACGTGTACGCAGCCTGCTACGACGTGGCGCTACACCCACGCTCGTCGATCAATTACAAATAGCCGACCTGCTACTCGATTTACCGCGACGTCGTGCAACCCGTTCCGGCACCCGTATTAATCTAACCACCAAGGAATTTGCATTGCTGGAATTACTGGTACGACGCCAGGGGGAAGTGTTGCCACGCTCGCTGATTGCCTCGCAGGTTTGGGATATGAATTTTGACAGTGACACCAATGTTATTGATGTCGCCATTCGACGCCTGCGCGCAAAAATTGATGACGAATTCTCACCCAAATTAATTCATACTGTGCGCGGCATGGGTTACACAGTGGATCTTCCCGATGCTGAATAAGTCACGTCGCCCGTCATCCTTAACGTTGCGCATTACCGTAATGATGGGTGTGGTCACCTCTCTGATTTTTTTGAGTTTCGGCTGGTTTATCGAACACTCCCTGGCACAACACTTTACCGAGCAGGATGCAGATGAGCTGCGCGTTGTGAGTCAGTCTATCCAGCAATCACTCACGGCAGAACCCGCCTCGTCTAACGCCCATTTAAGCCATCGTTTGGCCAACGCGGTATCAGGACATCACGGTGTGTATTTTTATGTGGCCGATATCAATGGCCAAACACTGCATGCTTCCACCGGCCCGGATCTTGTCAAAATAGCAAAAACTGTCGCGCCTGTTACGCAAATTGACATTAACTCCCTGCATGTCTGGCAAGAACAAAATAATACCTACCGCGGCGCTGTAGTGCGCATCGATATTAACAACACACTCTATACCGCTGTTGTTGCTATAACCATGGATTTTCATGTGCATTATTTGCAGGTTTTTCAACGCAGTTTATGGCTAACAACACTGGCCGCCTGTGTTATATCTATTCTGGCTGCGTGGTTCGCTGTGCATCAAGGTCATGCACCCTTGCGTCAAATCAGCCAACGTATCGACGGTATTCGTTCCGATCAACTACATATGCGTTTGGTCACTGAAGAAGTGCCGCATGAACTGCTCGCACTCGCGCACGCATTCAACGATATGCTGGGCCGCATTGAAGACGGTTTTGAGCGCTTATCCAATTTTTCTGCCGACATAGCACACGAATTACGCACACCCATAACCAATCTTACAACGCAGACACAGGTTGCACTAACACGCGCGCGCAGCGTTGAGGAATACCGTGAAATTCTGTATTCCAACCTTGAAGAATACGAACGCATGGCAAAAATGATTAGCGACATGTTGTTTCTGGCACAAACCGATAACAAATTATTAAAACCGGCTATGGACACGATTAATATCGATGACGAAATACATGCCCTGTTTGAGTATTTTGAAGCCTGGTCTGAGGAGCGCGGCGTGATATTGCAACACGAGGGCTGCGCCGCCGTGTTGGAGGGTGATCGTTTGATGTTACGGCGCGCACTCAGTAATTTATTGAGCAATGCCATACGTCATACTGCCCGTGGATTAGTCGTCACCTTAAGCAGCGTGATTCAACACGATAAAATATTGATCACCGTCAGCAATCCTGGCGCCGATATTCCAGCCGCGCATATCACTAAATTATTTGATCGTTTTTATCGCATTGATCCCTCGCGTCAACGCAAGGATGATGGTGCCGGTTTGGGACTGGCGATTGTAAAGTCTATTGTTGATGCACACGCGGGCTGGATCAGTGTTAATTCCAGTAATCAGCTGACACAGTTTCAGATAAGTTTGCCCATCACTGCGGAAGCAATACATTAATAGATAAAAAAAGAACAGATAAAAAAAGGACTTCCTAAGAAGCCCTTTTTTCTAAACCGCTAAACGGGTGTAATGATTACTTCAGTTTCGCAAGTTCTTTTTCAACCACTTTACTCGACACTGGAATATAACCGTCTTTCACAACCACTTGCTGCCCAATTTTAGACAAAACCAGTCTAATGAATTCAGCTTCCAGCGGAGGCACCGGTTTATTAGGGTGCTTATTTACATAGATATATAAATAACGAGACAGTGGATAGGTGTCTTCCAACGCATTTTCTTTTGTTGCTTCAATAGGTGCTTCCCCTGCTTTTTTAGCCAGTGGCACTGCTTTAACACCCGATGTTTTATAACCAATACCTGAATAGCCTATGCCATTAATAGACGAGGTAACGGATTGTACAACCGACGCTGAACCAGGTTGCTCATTCACATTATTTTTGAAATCGCCTTTGCACAATGCATGTTCTTTAAAGTAACCGTAGGTGCCAGATACTGAATTACGGCCGTAAAGTTGCATTGGGCGCGCCGCCCATGAACCGGTTAAACCCAACTGTCCCCAGGTCGTAAGATCTTCACTGGCACCACATTTACGGGTGGCAGAAAAAATGGCATCAACCTGTTCCATGCTCAGACTTTTAAGCGGATTGTCCTTGTGTACATACACGGCCAGCGCATCAATAGCTACGCGAATCGCAGTGGGTTTATAACCAAATTTCTTTTCAAAGGCTTCCAGTTCGTTATCTTTCATCTTGCGGCTCATCGGGCCAAGATTTGAAGTGCCTTCTGTCAGTGCCGGTGGCGCAGTAGACGAACCCGCTGCCTGAATTTGAATATTTACATTGGGATACTGACGTTT
>JANOOU010000079.1:0-13229 GCA_031421475.1 Gammaproteobacteria bacterium
GTTGCTCGCCGATGGCGATTATTCTATCAAAAAAGACAGCTATGTACTGCTGAAGAAACTATACCATACGGGAGTTTTTTAAATTACTGTCGCCTACTTAGCACCTTTGAACCCTTTTCTCCAGAAAAGATAATATCTCGCGTATTGCATCAACGAAATGAATAAACAGCAACTATCAATTACTCATAACCTCTCTATCCATTCATCCTGTCTCAGATATATTTTTTGACTGTGCCTTTTTGACCGCTAACTTCCACAACCCATCAATGGAATAACATTGCCATGCCCATTTACTCCAGCGGATGACGGCAATGGCAGCGCACTCGCCGCTTTTAATTTACAGCACATGGGTTTTAATAATATTGCGTCACTCAAAACCGGTTTGCGTGGCTGGTTTGATTATGAATTGCCCTTGATCGATGGCAAGGATAATAAAGTGGATGAAGATTCTGGAGACGCGTATTTCAGCAAGGGGCCACGGGAGGACCAGCTGGGGCCACAATAAAAAAAATAATACATCCGCAAATGATTTAAGCAGCAAAATCATAGAGTGCAGTAACCAACTAACTTTGCGCCGTATGCAATATTTCATTTGACGCAATGCATTTCACTTATTGCGCCGTGAATGCTACCCTTACTACCGCCATTTCAGACTCTTTAACTTGTGCGCTGCACACTGATACTTAACTATGACGTATTTTGACCACATCCGTTCGCTAAAACTAACGCCAACCAGACTCATCATGCTGGTACCCGCACTGCTTGTTTTATTCAGTAACTGGACATTCTTTTCCAAAGTTGCAGACGTGTATCCCTGGACCGAAGGCAATGCCGGCTTTCTGCTATCACTGGCTTTATTCCATTACAGCCTGTTAGTCCTCATCATGCTTATCTTTAGCCTGCTGCTACCGACACGCATTGTGGCCAGTATCTTGATCATACTGACTGCGGTAGTAGGATACTTCTCTGATCATATGGGTGTGATAATTGACGCCGACATGATCGGCACCATGTTTGAAACCAATGTTGCCGAGGCAACAGACCTGCTTAATTTCGGTTTTATAATGCACGTAGTGTTAGCAGGACTAACGCCTGCCGTGCTCATGTGGCTTGTGCCTATGCAAAAATCCGGCACGTTAAACGAATTAAGATACAAAGCCCAAACTGCTGTTGCAGCCATTGCTGCTATGGTTATCAGCGTTTTGCCATTAGGCGATCATTACGCGAGTTTCCTTCGTGAGCACAAGCCGCTGCGAAGCTATATGCATCCTACTGCCAGCATTCTCTACTTTGGGCAGTATATCAAACACGAAATAATAGCCAGCAAGAACCACCCTTTTGTCAGCCTGGCTGGCAATCTGAAGCGTACTGATGTTTATTCACATCCAGAGCTGATCATTATGGTGGTAGGAGAAACCGCCAGAGCCGACCATTTTTCACTCAATGGCTATAAACGCAAAACCAATCCGAAACTGGAACTGGAAGAAAATCTGATTAGCTACAGCAATATTTCATCCTGCGGCACTTTAACCGCAATCTCAGTTCCCTGCATGTTCTCCCATGGTGGCCGCGAAAACTTTGATAAGGGCACCGCATATTACATAGAGAATGTTCTGGATTTGTTGCAACGCTCAGGCGTAAGTGTTCTGTGGCGTGATAATAACTCTGACTCAAAAGGTGTGGCGGATCGTGTTACTTATGAGAATTTTCAATCACCCAAGATCAATCATGAATGCGATATAGAATGTCGCGACACCGGCATGTTGCAAGGCTTGCAGGACTATATCGACCGCCAGCAGGGTGATATCCTGATTGTGTTACATTCAATGGGCAGTCATGGGCCTGCCTACTTCAAACGTTATCCCAGTGAATTTGAACGCTTCACACCAGCATGTAATACGCTTGAGCTTTCTCAATGTAGTAACGCAGAAATTATTAATGCTTATGACAATACTATTTTATACACCGATCACTTTCTTTCTAAAGCAATAGAATTACTAAAACACAATACTCCAAAGTATGAAACAGCGATGTTTTATGTCAGTGATCACGGCGAGTCACTGGGTGAATCCGGTATATACTTGCACGGCATGCCTTATATCATTGCACCTGATGCGCAGACTAAAGTACCCATCATCACCTGGGCCAGTTCTTCTTCCGATATAGATATTAAAAGGAGTATTGAATTAAGAGATGTGAAAAACTCACATGATGCCGTGTTTAATACTTTATTAACTTTGTTTGAGATTCAGTCAGACCTGAGCCCATCAACAGCAGGACCGCTAGTCTATCTGGTGGATGAAACCAAGGCCCATTAGGGCATGTGGATTCGCGGAACATAATTCACTGAATGTGAAAAAACACTTGCTACTACAGTTAACATGGGTCACACACGCACACACACGGAATCAAGTCTTGCAATCAAGCATACATCCAATGCCATTAAGTTAATGGCCACCGCATACTTTGTAGGTTCGAATTTATTCGAACAAAAATGCCATTAAACGGACTATTGTTCGAATAAATTCGAACCTACAAAAGCCTGAAATCCCCTTAACTTAATGGCATTGGCATTACATCCGTTTATTTTTGAAATATTGCGTCATTCAAAGTTGAGTTCTGGCACCCTACCTGGCCCCTCGCTTAAGTTTGTTTTCTTTCAATTTATTGGGTTGCCTAAATCGATTTTTACCTGCAACACGAAGGAGACGAAGAAATTTCGGACATTCAAAATGATTTGGCGCACGGCAGGCCGCTGCGTGACGCAGCCCATCACGCATAGAGACGAGTTCTTTAATTTTTCTGTCCAACTCATCTGCCTTGGCTAAAAGCAGCGCTCTATTAATCTCTGGCCCTTCAGGAGTAAACATTTCACCCAACTCATCAAGCGAGAACCCGGCGCTACGCCCCAAAGATAGTAAAGCCAGCCGCTCTATAACATTGGCGCTGAACAGGCGGCGCAAACCATTTCGACCGTTTGACTGGATCAGGCCTTTTTCTTCATAAAATCGTAACGTTGAGGCGGGTAATCCAGATGCCTTTGCGACCTCAGCTATATCCATTATTTCACCTGTCGTAATGACTACTTGACTTCAAGTTGACTTGAAGTTTTATCCTAGCTCAATACAAAACGTTTCACAACACTTAAACCGTTAGGTAGATGGCATGTTATTTAAATTTGAAGAATTTAAGGAGGTGATATGGCAGTAAATTTTTGGCATCAAAAATGGGGACGGAGTGATATTGGTTTTCATGAAAGTGAGGCGAATCCGTTACTAATAGAACATTTTAAAAAATTAAATCTCG
This sequence comes from Gammaproteobacteria bacterium, assembly GCA_031421475.1. GTDB lineage: Bacteria > Pseudomonadota > Gammaproteobacteria > SZUA-229 > SZUA-229 > JACPVK01. The sequence continues at coordinate 3,307 of JANOOU010000079.1, forward strand.
AAAATGGCAGTCGTGTATTCCTGCCATTGTGTGGCAGGACACATGATTTTGCGTGGTTGCTTGCCAACGGTTATCGAGTTGCTGGCGCAGAACTGAGCGAGCTCGCCATTAACGAATTGTTTAAAGAACTTAGCTTAGAACCGGAAATCTACAAAGTTGGGGAATTAATCCGCTACAGCGCTAAAGATATCGATATATTAGTGGGCGATATTTTTGATGTGTCTGCTGAATTTCTGGGGCCCGTCAACACGATATATGATCGCGCTGCTTTAGTTGCCCTGCCTGCTGGCATACGAGAACAATATACATCACACCTGATGAATATAACCGGCGCAGCACCGCAGTTACTGATCTCTTATGAATACAACCAGCTGCTGATGGATGGCCCGCCGTTTTCAGTTAACGAAGACGAAATAAAGCAACATTATGGCGCCACTTACCAATTGCAGTTGGTTGAAAACAAAAATATCGCGGGCGGATTGAAGGGAAAAGTTGCGGCAACGGAAATCGCTTGGTTGCTCCAAAAAATCAATCCGTAGGTTAAGGAACCTCTGAATAAGTTATATGCCGGGTATTGAATGGATATTGTTGTACATGGTGTTGGGTGCCTTGGTTGGTTTTATGGCGGGCTTACTGGGGGTTGGTGGCGGTGGAATACTGGTGCCTTTGCTGGTTTCCATTTTTACTTACCAAGGTATGAGCGCAGATAGCGTCGTGCATTTGGCATTGGCAACATCATTGACTTGCATGATCATTTCTTCAACAGCAAGCATCCGCGCCCATGCTTCCCGACGCGCTGTCGTATGGCACGTCGTTGGTGGAATGACCCCTGGAATTATTTTTGGCGCTTTTCTGGCTACGCAAGTCGCTGCCAACGTTAATTCCGCCTGCATTGCCCTGTTTTTTGCGCTATTCATGGCACTGGTAGCGGGGCAAATGTTTCTTAATTGGCAACCGAAACCTAGCCAAAAACCGATAAGCTTTCGCGGATTAATAGTGGCTGGCGTTGGGATCGGATCGGTATCAGCACTTGCTGCGGTTGGTGGCGGCTTTCTCACCGTTGCTTATCTTAGCTACAAAAATGTGGCCATGAAAAAAGCCATTGGCACTTCCGCTGCAATTGGATTTCCCATTGCTATCACAGGTACTGTTGGCTACATGATGAGCGGCTGGTCTAAAACATTGAACGATCCCTACACTCTTGGATTCATTTATATTCCAGCATTTTTGGCAATATCGATAACTAGCTTTATTGCAGCTCCCTATGGTGCGCGCTGCTCCCATAGTTTGCCTGAAGTTTATTTAAAAAAGATATTCGCCGTTATCTCGCTGGTATTGAGTATAAAGATGCTGTTTTTGGTCATTTAATTTTGACCCAAGAGTATGGGTGTTTTTTGGGAGTATTTTGGTAGTGATGAGTTGACTTTAATTGATGACAACGACAATAAAATTGATGAAAAATCGGGAGATGCGTATTTTAGCAAAGGCCCACGCGCTGATCAGCTGGAACCGTAGCGATCAAACGTAAGGCGCGATAACCAACACAGGCATTGCGCCGATGAAATGACGGTAATGGCTGCAAAAGCATGTATGGGTTGCCACATTCAGATATATTTATTTTTTATACGGAACACCAAATTTGCGTGGTGGAGTTTCCATGCCATCATCAGGAATTTTGTTTGGTCTGTTGGAAAAAGCAAACCATGCACGCCAACCCAGCAAAAAGAAAACCGCCAGAATGTATGGCATCGGCGTGTACACGCCAACCTTGGTGAGCATCCAAAAATGCAGAATCATCAACAGTGCAATCAGATACACCAGCCGGTGCAGCCGCCGCCAATTTTTGCCCAGGCGCCGCATCATATTATTGGTTGATGTAAACGTTACCGGGATGAGCAAAATAAATGCTGCCATACCTACCGCAAGAAACGGGCGTTCCGCCAGATCAATCAACATATCGTCAATGCTGGCACCCTGATCCAGCCAAAAATAAACAGCCAGATGAAGTGCGGCATAAAATGACGACATCAATCCAATCATGCGGCGCATTTTAATAATCCAGTTCCAGTCTGCTGTACGTTTTCCATAACTGGCTTTGGTGCGCACCATCAGCCAGGTCAGCAGGTGACGCAGCGGCGTGATGCTGAGCGTAACCAATAGCATTATCAAAGACCAGCTACCTGTATCCCGTATGATTCGATCCAAGGGATCAATTCCCAAGTTGTTATGGTGATAGTCAATCAACATAATGGCCAGAGGACTTAATGCGATTACGAAAACCAGCGCCTTGATCTTGCCGGCGTGTTTCTGGACGGCTTTCAGCCAATTGAATGATGTCATGTCAGAAGTAAGTCGATAGGTCCATACCCTGATACAGTGCTGCAACCTGTTCGGCATAGCCATTAAATGGGAGTGATTTACGCTTTGATATTTCACCGAGCCGCGTTTCACGACGCTGACTCCAGCGCGGATGCGAAACATCAGGATTAACATTGGCGAAAAATCCATACTCACTTGGCGCGGCGCGCATCCAGGACGAAGTGGGCTGGTGTGTAACCAGACGGATTTCGGTAATGGCCTTGATACTTTTAAATCCGTATTTCCACGGCACGACCAAGCGTAACGGAGCACCATTTTGATTGGGCAGGGGTTTGCCATACATACCGAAGGCGAGAAATGTCAGCGGATGCATGGCCTCGTCAATACGCAAGCCTTCAACATAAGGCCAGGAAAATCCAGTGCGACGTTGGCCAACCATGACCTCGGGTCTGTTCACGCCGACAAACTCTATATACTTTGCATGGCTGGTGGGATCGGCGCGTTTGATCAACTCGCACAAGGGTATGCCCATCCAGGGCAGCACCATAGACCAGCCTTCCACACAGCGAAAACGGTAGATACGCTCTTCCGATGGAACCAGACGCAATAACTCATCAATGTCATACGTTTTAGGATGTGTAACTTCGCCTGTTACGTTAACTGTCCAGGGACGCGACTTAAAATCGCGGGCCAGATGTATCACGGCCGCCTTGTCGGTTGAAAACTCGTAATAATTGTTGTGGTGCGTGGCCGCATGCATATCAGTCAATGGCTCATTTATAACCGGAAGCTTGCCAGGTGCGCAGTCGGCACAAACCAGCCCGGAAGATGCAGCAAGTATCAGGGCGCCACTACCGAGTAGAAATTGACGACGCGCCTGATAAACACCCTCCGCAGTAATTTCGGAGGGTGATATATCATTGCCCGAAAATATCATTGCGGCAAAACAGGAATCGTTATGGCAGGTGTTGTACCTGTCAGGGCATGCATGAAAGCCACAAGATCTTCCTTGTCCTGTTTGCTCAGAGTTAATGCCTTCAAATTGGGAGACAAATTCGTGGTGACGATGCCACCCTTCTCATAGTGATTAACGACATCCATCAGGTTTGATGACGAACCATCATGGAAATAAGGTGCGGTCAGGGCAATGCCGCGCAGCTGCGGTGTTTTAAATGCGCCCTTCATTCTGGCCACCGGTTTCTGGGCATAGCGACCTACATCTGGATTTTCCTTACCCCATGCAGCGAGCCCCAGATTATGAAAACCATTATCGGTTAAATTTGGCGCTGAGTGACATACAGAACAATTGCCCTTGTCAGGGTCAAGAAACACACTGAATCCACGTACCTGTTGCGCATTCATGGCTTTTGCATCGCCTGCCAGCCAGCGATCAAAGGGCGAATCATTCATCACCACGGTACGTTCAAAAGCCGCCATGGCTTTAGATACAGTCGAAGCATTAATACCTTCATTGGGATAGGCTGCATCAAACAGCACACGATAACCGGCTGACTCATTCAGCCATTTAAATAATTTTCCGGTATCCATATTCATTTCAACGGCTGCTTCCATTGGCCCCATGGCCTGATCTTCCAGGCTTTTTTTGCGACCGTCCCACATCATGATGGAGTTGTATCCACTGTTGACAATGGTTGGCGATGCGCGATCCAGCACCATGCTCTTTGCACCGAGCGCAGTTGCCAGGCCGTCTGACCAGCCAAGTGCCGGATTGTGACAAGTTCCGCAGGACATATTGCCATCACCAGACAGGCGTGGATCAAAAAACAGATGTCGGCCAAGATTGATGCGTGCTGCATTGGATACATTATCTGGCGGTACGGGCACGGCAGGCAGTATCCATGCTTTGAGACTTGGATCACCGGCTTTCATTACCGGCGTTTCCGCAGCCATGGTTGCACCGGTTGCACACATAGATAAAACAAACGTGGTCATTACAGCTTTTTTAACTATCATAAACTTCTCCGTTGCCGTTAGTAACGGCGCTGTTCGGTTAATGGGCACCTCTAAAAATAGTAATTTTTTCGTGAGGGCAAGGAAGCACCGCGCGTAGAACCGCAGTGTATAAGTCATACATGAGGATTCGAGCACGGAGCTGACGCAGCCATCGCGGAAAAAGTGCATTTTTAGAGGTGCCCTAATGTTTATTGTGGATTTGCCCGGATCGATAGCAGGTGATTAATAAGATCCCTGACCTGCTCATCTGTCAGCTGTTCGCCCCACGGTGGCATGGCTTTTGAGCGCCCCATCGCTTCACCACCTTTACGGATAATCAACGCCAGATATTCCGGTGGAACTTGTGATAACACCAGGTTAGCAGGTTTAGGATTATGAATTTTTGCGGCACGTCCATCACCTTGCGCGCTTAAACCATGACACAGCACGCAATAATTTTGATAAACAATCTTGCCACGAATAATAGAAGCTTCAGGGGAATCCTTGAATTTTCTGACGATGCAATTCTCGTTATCTATACCAGCACACTCGCTAGCTATTTTAACGCGCCGGGTGTCTTCCGATTCAACAGCATGAACAGACAGACTACACATCAGCAATCCTTGCAACATCAACACCCGATACACTGTATTGAAAAACCATTGCCTGTTCATGGTGTGACCTCGATTTTCATTTGCATCTCAGGGTGAATCGAACATTCCACTTCGACAATACCGGGTTTGTCGAAAGTCACTTTTCGACCCTGGCCTTTTGGGTAAGACCCCAGATCAAACGATTTGATATCTGATAATGAAAACACATTATGAAAAAAATCATCTTCATTAAGAAAATCCACCGTATCGCCCACTTTTACTTTCAGGGATGCCGGCTTAAAAGTTTTATCTTTTTGAACAGCTTTGTATTCATCAGCATGGACTGCTGTCACATTGACTGCAATCATCGTGAATGCCAGGCTGATTACAGCGTTACGTTTAGTGTTACTCATGGTAATCGGTCCTCATGTTTAGGTTCGTTACTACACATTTACAAAGTAAACTGATTTACTACACTACTTATATCACCTGCTGATTTATTTAACGTCCCCGATAAAGCATGCAACGACAAAGCCTGGTCACTGGTGTTTACAACCAGTTTCACCATTTCGTTGGCAGCCCTGGTAATACCCGCTACGGCCTGTTCCTGTGAAGACATCAGTCCCACTACGGTACGCATCACCTGCTGCATGTTTTGCGCCTCTACACTGCTGATTTCCGCATCTTTTGCAATACTCTCAAGTTGCGTAATATTTTTACGCGTTTCTTTGAGTGATGTTTCGAGCGACAAAAATGCCGTGGCGACACTCTTCGAAATAACATCAGCCAGGCCGGTAATCTCATTCGTAGCATTCGCGGTACGCTGCGCGAGGCTGCGCACCTCATCTGCCACCACAGCAAAACCCCTGCCTTGTTCGCCTGCGCGCGCCGCTTCAATAGCTGCATTTAAAGCGAGTAAATTGGTTTGCGATGAAATATCTCTGATTGATTTGGTAATGGCGGCAATGGTGTTCGCTGCATTAACCAGCTCAGAAGTACTCTGCATGGTAAGCTCCATGTTTTTTTGAAAAATCTGAAAGTTTCCCATCATCTGCACAACCTGAGAAGACGTACCTTGCGCCACACCTGCGCTGCGCTGCGCTGCAGCGGCAGCGGCATTGAGCTTGCTGGTTGCATCGTGTGTTGCGGAGAGAACAATTTCACTGTCATCTTTTACGTTTGTGACATCAGTGTGCAATCTGGATGAAACTGCGGATATATCGTTGGCCAGCACCACAAGATTTTTCGCTTCGAACGTAAGATTTTCAGAGTTGTTATGCAGACCACTCATAATGCCACGCAAGTTTGATAAGGTCGAAGCGAGTGCATTCACCGTTTTACCGATCTCATCCCTGCCTGCATTGGGCAATTTAACGGTTAAATCGCCCGATGCCAGTGCGTTGATTGCAAGCTCCATACTGGCGAGCGGTTTGGTCATTAGATGAGCTGCAAAAAAACTGACAACCACACCTATTACCAGACCCACTGCAACCAGCACCGCTAAAAGTGAAATCAGGTAATAACCAAAGCGTACATTTTCATTGACTTTATCTCTTAGTGCAGTTCTTTCGCTTTCGAGTATATTATTTGAGATTTCTTCGATTCGTGTCAGATCAGTCTCCATTTCCCCGGACTTTTCCATCGCCAATATATCGTTATTGCCCTTCGCAGCCCGAATTGTTTCCATTTGTTGTGGCTTGATGCGTTCAAGCAATGTAATCAACTCTTTTACTTCGGTATTGTTTGTTATAGCTGCGTCCATTTTTTGAATGCTCTCATCAAGCATGGATGACGCCTGGATAGTAGCTATTGCAGCTTTGCGTATTTCACCGGGATCCTGCGCAACAATGAGATATACCCGGTTGCGATCCATGCGCAACAAAGCCAGGCGCGCATTGGTAGCCGCCTCCACTCTGGCCTGAGATTGATTAACTGCAATTTGAGTTGATTTATTCTGGCTAAATATTGCAACGCCCCCCACCAACCCGACAAAGATGGTGCCCAGCATAAACAGGGCAGAAAGCCCGAATATCTTCTTGCGCCAGGCAATATTGGAGAGAAAATGTCTAAGTAGATCAATCATGACAGGCTTATTTTCATTTTAAAAATCTATTGTTACAACACGTAAAAGGCTGTAACACCCGTAACTACCTCCGGCAAAGTCAGGGCCATCGACGGTATTTTCAGAATCAATACAATAGGGTATGCGTATACTCTCTTCGAGTGACTCAGGTTTTATACTTGCTCAAGGATAGATCATTTTATTAACTATCGTGTGGAATGGAGGGGGTAAAAAGCTAGCGATGCAATCGACCTCTTCCCTATCGTTATCTCAGACAGGATTCGATGCTTTCGACTTCCATCAATTCGTGTCTATTCACGCACATAAAGACAGGGCCTGAAATTGCCGGTTTTAGCCATACGACAAGATCAACAATACAATATTGGCGGCTTATGAAAAAAGCAAAAGCATAGGACTATGCCGCGTTACCCGCCGCAAACCCCGAAGCCCAGGCCCACTGAAAGTTGTACCCACCCAGCCAGCCGGTTACATCCACCACTTCACCTATAAAATACAAACCTGGCACGGCATTAGCCATCATGGTTTTCGACGATAAATCGCGCGTATCCACGCCGCCCAATGTGACTTCGGCTTTTTTGTAACCCAGTGTACCGGCGGGTTTAACCTGCCAGTTATGCAATGACTGCGCAACGTGTAACAAGGTTTTTAAATTTAATTGTTTAACCGGTGTATTGAGATTATTGTGTTCACACCAAATTTGCGCAAAACGTTTAGGTAAATACTCTGCCAATACATTGGATAACAACTGATCACTGCGTTGTTGCATCTGTAAAAAATCATCCAGATTTATATCTGGCAGCAAATCAATTGTTAATGCCTGCCCTGGCTGCCAGTAGGATGATATTTGCAAAATAGCCGGGCCACTGACGCCACGATGCGTTAACAAAATATTTTCACGAAATGCGGTTCGCTGGTAACTCACTTCGGCTTCAATTGATACGCCCGACAATTCCGCATAGGGTTGCCATTCATGGGCAGAAAAGGTGAGTGGCACCAAACCCGGCGCAGGGGCTACCACTCGCAAAGCAAATTGCTGCGCCACTTCATAACCAAAGCCGCTGGCACCCAGAGGCGGAATGGATAATCCGCCGGTTGCTATCACCAGTGACTCCGTGCTGAATAATCCACGCGTGGTATTTAGAATGAATCGGCCATCTCCAGCTTTGTTGATATTTTCTACACTGACACCCAGGCCCCATTGCACCGAAGCTTGCCGACATTCATCCCGTAACATATCGATAATTTGTGTGGCACTGTCGTCACAAAATAACTGACCCAATGTTTTTTCGTGATAAGCAATGCCATGTTGTTGCAGTAGTTTAATAAAATCCTGCGGTGTATAACGCGCCAGGGCAGAACGGCAGAAGTGTGGATTTTGTGAAATGAATTGTGCAGGCGTGGTATTTAGGTTGGTGAAATTGCAACGTCCGCCGCCGGAGATGCGAATTTTTTCGCCAATTTTTTCATTGTGATCCAGCAACAACACCCGCCGTCCGCGTCGCCCCGCCATGAATGCGGCGAACATGCCGGCCGCACCGGCGCCAATGATGATTACATCGTAAGCCGTGGTGTCCATGTTAAAAATTCATTCGACTTTAAATGCCAGTACGTCAGCGATGTTATTTTTATTTAATAGCACCATGAGCAAACGATCCACACCCACCGCTACGCCGGAGCAGGCTGGCATACCTGCCGCAAGCGCGTTCAAAAAATCTTCATCTATCGGCATGGCATCCAGTTTTTTATCAAGACGCTGCTGATTGTCGTGCGCAAAGCGTGTGCGTTGTTCATTAGCATCGGTCAGCTCATAAAATCCGTTCGCCAGCTCCAGTTCACCGAAATACATTTCAAAACGATGGGCGACGCGCGAATCCGCGGCACTCACCCGCGCCAGTGCAGCTTGTGTGACAGGATAATCGTAAACAAATGTCAGCCGATCTTTTGCGAAAGCGGGCGCAACCGCTGCAACCATTAACCAGTCCAGCCAGGTATTGATGTCATCATCCATACCCGCCGGTATTTCAATCTGTTGTTGCTGCATACTGGTTTTAAGATCGCTCACCGTTGCGCTTAACGGATCTATATCCAGTGTTTGCGTAAACGCATGTTGATAGGTGATTTTATCCGCAGGCTTCACCGTTAAATGCTGACTAAATGTTTGCAACAGCTGCCGAAACAAGTGTTCCATCTCTGCCATCAACTGATGTGAGTTAAAACCCAATCTATACCATTCGAGCAAAGTGAATTCCGGGCTGTGACGTTTGCTGTCTTCGTTATCTCGAAATACTTTACAAATCTGATAAATATCGCCACTGCCTGCCGCCAGCAAGCGTTTCATAAAAAATTCGGGCGAGGTATGCAGGTATAAATCACCCTGACGGTAGCGGGTTTTGAAACTGTGCAGGTTCACATCGGTTACCGCTGCCGATGACAACACGGGCGTTTCCACTTCAAACACATGGTGTGCAGCAAAAAAAGCCCGTATGTCTTGCAACACACGGGCTCGAGTTTTCAATGCGTCAATGGAAGCGCTTGGTCGCCAATTATTCCTTGACGCGGGAGACATACGCACCCGAACGGGTATCGACTTTTATTTTGGTGCCTTCTTCAATAAACAGCGGTACTTTTACCACCGCACCGGTTTCGAGCTTGGCAGGTTTGGTACCACCGGTGGCGGTGTCCCCGCGCATGCCTGGATCGGTTTCAACAATGGTCAGCTCAACAAAGTTGGGTGGATTAATCATTAACGGCTGGCCATTCCACAAGGTAACGATGCAGGTTTCCTCGCCCTTGATCCATTGCTCAGCTTCTGCCATGGCGGCTTTACCCGCAGTAATTTGCTCAAAGGTCGTGGGATCCATGAAATACCAGAACTCACCATCGCTATAGGAATATTGCATATCCATGTCAACGACATCGGCCGCTTCACAGGTGTCACCGGATTTGAAAGTGCGTTCGATAACACGGCCTGAGCG
>JANOOU010000080.1:0-1786 GCA_031421475.1 Gammaproteobacteria bacterium
ATTAAAACTTCCCGACGCATCACCACCCGTACCACAGGTATCAACCAAATGATCTAGCGGCACCGAAACTTTGGTTGACAGCTCACGCATAACACGCGCAGCAGCGGTGATCTCGTCTATTGTTTCACCCTTCATGCGCAAGCCAATTAAAAAACCACCGATCTGCGCCGGCGTTGCCTGCCCGGTCATAATAAGATTCATAACACCCGTCATCTGTGAATGTGATAAATCGTTTCTTTCAGTTACGGCCTTAATTGCTAATTGCATATCCATAATCTAATCCTGCTTTTGACGCAAAGGCGCAAAGACGCCAAGTTGTTACACGTTATTCACAAATCTCTGAATGCCATTTTTTAGCTGCGGCGAATTAAAATTTATCCGCAATCCCGGCCCAGGCTGGCGGTGCATTTCAATAGCAGCACCCATCACTCCAACCGATACTTGCTCAATATTTTTATTCAACTTCGCGTCCTTTACGATGTCGCATCAGGCATTTATCTCAAGAAAATGCCTCAGCAAATCATGGCCATGTTCAGTCAATATGGATTCTGGATGGAATTGCACGCCCTCAATTGCATATTGCTTATGACGCACGCCCATTATTTCATCCATAGTGCCATCCGCATTTTGTGTCCATGCCGTTATTTCCAGACATTCCGGTACGGTTTGTTTTTCGATGACCAATGAATGATAACGCGTGGCTTCGTAGGGGGTTTTTAACCCGGCAAAAACACCCACACCTTTGTGATGAATCATGGATGTTTTGCCGTGCATGGTTTGGCGTGCCCGAATAATTTTTCCACCAAACACCTGGCCTACGCTTTGATGACCAAGACACACACCTAGAATGGGTTTTTTACCCGAAAAATGCTTGATGGCTGCCATGGAAATACCCGCCTCATTGGGTGTGCAGGGGCCAGGCGAAATCACAATGCGTTCTGGATTAAGTTTTTCGATTTCGGCAACCGATATTTGGTCATTGCGATACACCACTACATCTGCACCGAGCTCACCAAAATACTGCACCAAGTTGTAGGTGAACGAATCGTAATTGTCGATCATTATCAACATGGCGCCACGCTTGGCTGTACATTCAAACCCGCTTCGGCCAGGGCGACTGCACGAAATATGGCACGGCCTTTATTCATGGTTTCTGCCCACTCATTTTCTGGAACAGAGTCATAGACGATGCCGGCTCCCGCCTGAATGTATAATTTATTATCTTTAATTACCGCCGTACGAATAGCAATGGCGGTATCCATATTGCCATTCCAGGATAAATAACCAACAGCCCCGGAATAGATGCCACGTTTGACAGGCTCCAGTTCATCAATAATTTCCATGGCACGAATTTTAGATGCACCGCTCACGGTGCCAGCCGGAAAAGTTGCGCGTAAGACATCCATAGCACTCATACCATCCTGCAACTCACCTGTCACATTTGACACGATATGCATCACATGCGAATAACGCTCAACTATCATTTTATCGGTTAGTTTTACACTGCCCGTTTTACTAACGTGACCGACATCGTTTCGACCCAGATCGATCAGCATTAAATGCTCGGCAATTTCCTTGGGGTCTGCAAGCAACTCTTGCTCCAGCGCCATATCTTCAGCCTCATCCTTGCCGCGATGCCGTGTACCGGCAATCGGCCGCACGATAATTTCACCCTCTTCCAGACGCACCAGAATTTCCGGCGATGAACCCACTACATAATGGTCATCGAGGTTTAAATAAAACATATAGGGAGATGGGTTTAAACTACGTAAGGAGCGATACAAAT
>JANOOU010000081.1:0-4524 GCA_031421475.1 Gammaproteobacteria bacterium
GGGCTCGATGACTGATTCAGCACGGGATATTCGAGAGCGAGCAAGTACAAAGTCCGCTCCTGCAAACTGCTATTATGACCCGATGAATACAAACTAACCCACATCATCCAGCGTTCTGCCTCGAAATCCCACGCCCATCTGCCGTGCAATATTTTCGCAAGCCAGTATATCCACGCCTTCCAGCCCGGCAATGGCGGTGAGCGAAATTTCAAACCCCTGTTGTTTTGCACAACGCACAAATTCCAGTAATGCAGGGTAGGAATCCGGTTTACGCGGCAAACAATGTTTTTCGTAGGTGGCGGCGTCCTGGGCATTGAGCGATATCGACATCACATCCACAGCGCCTACTAAATCCGGTGTAATGTCACGGCGGTGATATTGATTACCCAGGCCATTGGTATTCAAACGCACACGCGCACCGCGGCTGCGTAATACCTTGCCCACTTCAACAATGGTTTGCAGGCGTATAGTCGGCTCGCCCAGGCCACAAAAAACAATTTCGCGAAACTCGGGTAAATGGCCTGCTGCGGCCATTAACTGCTCGGCACTGGGTTCACCTTTCAGATTTAATTCATAACCCTGTACATTCCATTCGTTGTCTGTGCGTGGACAAAAATGACAATACAGATTACAGCGGTTACTGACATTCAAATAACGATTGCCGTGAAGGGTGTAACCATGAACCGGAGTGACGAGCACAGAAGACACAATAATTCATACCTGATTTCAATAAAGCCAAACTGTACCATTGCTATCCACACAAGTTAACCGTAAGAATGTACGGATTATTGAAGTAGCCCCGTTGGAGCCAGCTCAATGCCCTAAAGTTAAGGGCACCTCTAAAAATAGTAATTTTTTCGTGAGGGCAAGGAAGCACCGCGCGTAGAACCGCAGTGTATACGTCATACATGAGGATTCGAGCACGGAGCTGACGCAGCCATCGCGGAAAAAGTGCATTTTTAGAGGTGCCCTTAAGGAAGTGCACGCACCGTACGGTGTTGGACATGCTTAACTCAATGGTATTGAGGTCAGTGTGTTCTATACTCGCATCCATTCATCATCCGGGATTCAGCCATGGCAGAAAACTACACCCTCAGCAACAAAAGCGGCGACACCATTGAGCTGGTACTGCGCCAGGGCACGGCTGGCCCGTCAGCACTGGAGATTTCACCGCTGTATACCACCAAAGGTTTGCTGACATTTGATCCTGGCTTTGTCTCCACCGCCAGCTGCGAAAGCAGCATCACTTACATTGATGGCGATCTGGGCATATTGCGTTACCGCGGCTACCCGATTGAACAATTGGCGGAAAAAAGTAATTTTCTGGAAGTGGCTTATTTGCTGATTCATGGTGAATTGCCGACCCAGGATCAACTCAGTGAATTTGAAAGCATCATCATGCACCACACCATGATCAAGGAAACCATGCGCAACTTTTTTAATGGCTTCCACTACAACGCGCACCCGATGGCGGTCATGATCGGTGTTGTCGGCTCCATGTCAGCGTTTTATCACGATTCCATCGACATTCACGACCCAAAACACCGCGAAGTATCCGCACACCGTTTAATTGCAAAAATGCCCACTATTGCAGCAGCCTGTTACAAACATACCGTATCCGAACCCATCATGTATCCACAAAACGATCTGGACTACTGCAGTAATTTTTTGCACATGATGTTCTCTACACCCTGTGAACCCTATGTACCGACCAAGATCGCCACTGAAGCGATGAATCTGTTATTCATATTGCATGCCGATCACGAGCAAAACGCCAGCACCTCTACCGTGCGTATGGCCGGCAGCTCAGGCGCCAATCCATTTGCGTGCATCGCAGCCGGGATTGCTTCGCTCTGGGGCCCTGCACACGGCGGCGCCAATGAAGCCGTGCTGAAAATGCTCAATGAAATTGGCGACATATCCAATATCGACAAATACATCGCCAAGGCCAAAGACAAAAAAGATCCGTTCCGTTTAATGGGATTTGGCCATCGCGTGTATCACAACTTCGACCCGCGGGCCACCATCATTCGCAAAATGTGTCACAAGGTGCTGGACGAAATGAGTGATGGCAACAACCCAATGTTTGAGCTGGCACTCAAGCTGGAAGAGGTCGCATTAAAAGATCCCTATTTTATTGAACGCAAACTCTACCCCAATATCGATTTTTACTCCGGCATTATTTACCGCGCACTCGGCATTCCCACCAACATGTTCACCGTGATGTTTGCCATTGCACGCACTGTCGGCTGGGTGGCACACTGGATGGAAATGATCGCCGACCCGAGCCAGCGCATTGGCCGCCCACGCCAGCTTTACACGGGTGCCACCGAAAGAAGTTACGTGCCGATGAACAAACGCAAATGACAGAGTACGTAACACGATGTCCCGCACTACATCGTGCAGGCGTTGGCGGGTGATGATAAGCCGCGCGAATCCCGGTGCATCACCCGAGCGGACATTGACGACAACAGAAATTCAGTGGCTATTGTGTAATTGATAATTTTTATGAGACAGGTGTAATCCGAAGTGCAACACGAAAATGAATGGAGGCTATCACCACACGCTCGTCACGCCAGATTAAACGTGTTTAAGCTCGTCATACGCTGCACGCAAATATATAAACATGGTTATCAATGTCAGTACGGCCGCCACCGCCAGCAATACGGCACCCACTTGATAGGTGGGTATACCTAACCAGTCATCACGATGTAATAAAAAAGCAATGGCAAACATTTGCGCAGTGGTTTTGAACTTGCCCATCATCGAAACCGCCACCTTGGAACGCTTGCCTAACTCAGCCATCCATTCACGTAAGGCGGAAATAGTGATTTCGCGGCCGATAATAATGCAGGACCCCAGCACAATCAGGATGTCGATCCTGGGATGCCCCGATTGTGCCGAGGCCAGCAACACCAGTGCCACCGCCACAATAAGTTTATCGGCTACCGGATCCAGAAAGGCGCCCAGTGCCGATTGCTGATTCCAGAGCCGCGCCAGATAGCCATCCAGCCAGTCAGTCAGGGCGGCCGCCGCAAAAATCCATGCACTGGCCGGGCGCGCCCAGTCATAGGGTAAATAAAACATGAGCACAATCACCGGAATGATGGCGATACGCAGCAGGGTTAAAATGTTTGGAATATTTAAAGGCATGGTCGTTTATTCAGTGCGGAGCACATCATATATGATTTGCGCGAGTTTTCTACTAATGCCCTGCACTTTTGCCAGATCATCCACACCGGCCTGGCGCACCCCCTGAATACCGGCAAAAAATTGAATCAGCGCGTGACGCCGTTTCGGGCCGAGGCCGGGAATGCGCTCCAGCGTGGATTGTTGCCGCGCTTTTTCGCGTTGCTTGCGATGCCCGGTGATGGCAAAGCGATGCGCTTCATCGCGCACCTGCAAGATCAGGTGAAAAGCAATATCGTCCTGCGGCAAATACACATCCGCGCGGCCATCACTGAACACCAGTTTTTCCAGGCCGGCCTTGCGGCCTTCGCCTTTGGCGACGCCGATCAACATCACATTATCGATTTCAAGTTGATCGAGCACTTCAACCGCCTGACGCAACTGCCCTTTGCCACCATCAATAAAAAGTATATCGGGTAATTTTGCTTCGCCTTTTTTTAAGCGCGTGTAACGTCGCTGCAAAGCCTGGCGCATGGCGGCATAATCATCACCAGGGGTGATGTTGCGGATATTAAAGCGCCGATAATCGGTTTTCAGCATTCCGTGGCCATCGTAGACCACGCAGGACCCGACCGTCGCTTCGCCCATCGTGTGGCTGATATCGAAGCATTCGATGCGCTGGGCCGATTCAGGCAAACCGAGCGCTTCACGCAGCGCGACCATCCGCCCTTCCTGGGTGCTGCGTTCTCGAACGCGGTTGGCCAGCGCGAGCAGGGCATTTTTCTCCGCCATCTCGAGCCAGATCCGGCGTTCGCCTTGCGGCGCGGCAAGCAGACGAATCGGCCGTTTGGCTTGTTCGGCGAGCGCCGCCTCGAGCGTTTCTCCCTCGAGTTCGGCATTAGTAAGGATCAACGGCGGTATTGGTTGCTCAAGATAGTGCTGGGTGAGGAACGCCAGGAGAACCTCTCCGGCCGTCGCGGAGTCAGCGTTCTGCGGGAAGAAACTGCGGTCCCCGACATGCCGCCCGGCGCGGATCATCACCAGGTTGACGCAGGAGGTGCCACCCTCGATGCGGCAGGCGACAACATCGGCGTCCACGCCGCCGGCCGACTCGACGTACTGCCGGGCCTGGACGCGCGACAGCGCGCGCACCTGATCGCGGTACAGGGTAGCCTCCTCGAATCGCAGCGCCTCGGAGGCGATGTTCATCTTTGTGGTGAGCGTGTTGATCACGTCGTTTTCGCGTCCCAGCAGAAACAGTTCAGCGTTCCTCACGTCGTGCGCATAGGCGTCATCGCTGATCAGCCCGGTGCACGGCGCCGAACAGCGTTCGATCTGGTGCAGAAGGCAGGGGCGCGAGCGATTCTCGAACACGGAATCTTCGCAGGTGCGCAG
>JANOOU010000082.1:0-2405 GCA_031421475.1 Gammaproteobacteria bacterium
CCTTCTATTAAACCGGTATCATCATCCAACCAATCGTGCAAGGCGGGGCGTAAACCCAGTTCGATATAGCCGCGCTGTTCATAATTTCCATAGGCTACGGATCCGCGCGCCGAATCATGGCTGGTTATGGGATCGTCATTCACAAAAGGCAACCAGTTTGCCGGCTGCGATAACTGACTACGTTGTGATAATAATTCTTCTGCATTTATATTTTTTAACTGGCGTATTTCAGTCGCCAGCTCCAGTACACCCGACGCATCATGATTGTTTTGTAACACCGCATCCACAGCAACATGGCCATCCGCGTAGGCAACGGCCTGCGACTGCAAGGTGGTATCCAGTTGCGCATGCATCTGTGCAACACGGGTGGCGCGGGCGGGCCGGTATACGATGGATTCAATTAATTTCATTTCACTTAGTCTGCGTACTGTATCAACAGGTATGGCATAAAATGGAAAATGCTGGCGCGCCAGATTTAATCCGGGGCGAGCCACATCCAGTAGCGTCAACAACTGGTAGGCACAATTTTCACGCAAAAAATAATAATTGATTTTTTTATCACGCAGCTCCCACACATGGTTTAACAGCTGATCAATTTCACTGGCATTTAAGTTCAGTGAATATTCCCAAATATCGCGCTGCTCAATGTCGCCATATTCGGTAACGGTTTGATAATAAGGCTGCACCGCAAACACACCGGGATATCCACCGAACACGCCTTTGACAACATAAGACAACACATTATCTTGGATATCGGGTTTGGCGGCATAGCTCAGGGTGTAAACCAGCAGCGGCGATGTGGCTACCTGATCAAAGCGCAAAAAGGTGTGACCAAACATGGATGCGGGGTTTTGTAAATACATGGAAGGGAACAACAACGTGAGATGGTGTGCGGCCAGTTTTATTTTCCAAATACTCAAGTCGGCACAGGCTGGCGGCGGCCCCAAATCCAGATATTGACTCAACCACTGCCAACGCGCCGGAAACTGGCAGGCCATAGACGCATCCTCGCTAAATCGGCGAACCGTGGCATCCAGCTCCGCCTGCGCATCATTCCTGCCATCGGTTGCCAGATAAAAACGGGGGTCATCGATTTCGCTGCTACCCGAACTCGCCACGCGGGTGTTCAGATGAATCAAATCCAGCCAGGCCGGATTTTCTGCCAATTGCAATTCATGAGCAGACTCAATCAAGTCATTGCTCGCCACAACAGCCCCCGTTACGACAAACGACAGCCATATCAGCATGACGCCTAAAAGTTTGTTAGGTAGAATGGCGGCCAATTTATCCATTAAAGAATTCCCATGCGCATAAGCAAGTATCCCTTATCCACCCTCAAAGAAACACCCAACGATGCCGAAGTGGTCAGCCACCAGCTGATGCTACGTGCCGGTTTAATCCGCCGCCTGGGCTCCGGCCTGTATACCTGGATGCCATTAGGGCTGCGCGTATTACGTAAAGTCGAAAAAATTGTACGCGATGAAATGGACAAGGCGGGCGCACTGGAAGTGTTGATGCCCGCCGTACAACCGGCCGAGCTATGGCAGGAAACCGGCCGCTGGGACGTGTTCGGCCCGCAAATGTTAAAAATCCGCGATCGTCACCAGCGCGACTTTTGTTTTGGCCCCACACATGAAGAAGTCATCACCGACCTGGCGCGCAAAGAAATCAAAAGCTACAAACAATTGCCCATTAATTATTACCAGATTCAAACCAAATTCCGCGATGAAATACGTCCACGTTTTGGTGTAATGCGGGCACGCGAATTTTTAATGAAAGATGCCTATTCATTTCATATCGATCAAACATCATTGCAACAAACCTACGATGATATGTATCGTACGTACAGCACTATATTTACCCGCATTGGTTTGAATTTCCGCGCGGTGATGGCCGACACCGGCGCCATTGGTGGCAGCAACTCACACGAATTTCATGTGCTGGCTGATTCCGGTGAAGATGCCATCGCCTTTTCAAATGGCAGCGAATACGCCGCCAATATTGAAAAAGCCCAGACCTTGCCGATCATCACACCACGCCCTGCTGCCACACAAGCCATGCAAACAGTTGCCACACCGCGTGCACACAGCATCGACGATGTATGCGCCCTGTTAAAAATATCACCGCAACAATGTGTTAAAACATTATTGGTGGCCGGTGAAAATAATACCGTGGTGGCGCTGGTATTACGCGGTGATCATGAATGCAATGTCGTTAAAACCGAACATCTGCCACACATCAGCACACCCTTCCGCTTTGCCAGCGAAACAGAAATTCGTGCTGCTGCAAATTGTAATGCCGGCTCTATCGGCCCGGTCGGATTAAAAATTACAGTGATCGCCGATTATGCGGCTGCGCATCTCAGCGATTTTGTTTGCGGCGCCAATGTCGATGGCCAGCATCTC
>JANOOU010000083.1:0-8091 GCA_031421475.1 Gammaproteobacteria bacterium
CAGGTTGGGCAAGCCGAGCGCTCCACCTGTGCCACATCGGCATCACTTTCCTTGGGATTCGCCGCCATCACCATCGCGTCAACCAGATCCAGCTTCACATCAATGCCATGCACATTGGCCTTGCCCGAGTCCATCGGCCCGCCGGAAACAAACACGGCGGGAACATTTAAGCGCATCGCCGCCATCAACATACCGGGGGTGATTTTGTCGCAATTGGAAATACACACCATGGCGTCGGCGCAATGCGCGTTCACCATGTATTCCACAGAGTCTGCAATCAGCTCGCGTGACGGCAACGAATACAGCATGCCGCCATGGCCCATGGCGATGCCGTCGTCCACCGCAATGGTGTTGAATTCTTTGGCTACTCCCCCGGCTTTTTCCACTTCACGCGCCACCAGCTGGCCTACATCTTTTAAATGCACATGGCCGGGTACAAACTGGGTAAAGGAGTTAACAATGGCAATAATCGGTTTGCCAAAAACGTTATCCTTCATGCCGGTGGCACGCCACAGGGCGCGGGCGCCGGCCATGTTGCGGCCGTGGGTGGTGGTACGTGAACGATAGGCAGGCATGAATGTTCTCGATGTGTCGGTATTTAGAGGGCTATTGTATGTGAGCCTGATTCCGGCTAAAACCCATAAAACACGGCGGTAAAAAAAAAGGGCAGCCTGAGCTGCCCTTTTTTATAGCGTGCTGGCCACAGCAGCGCCGCCGTATATCGCTATACCCGCCTTACCTACTTAGTGCATTGATTAAATTCTTCTTTAACTTTTGCATAGGCCGTACAGAAATCGGCGTTACCTGCATCGGTAGCAATGGCCTTGCCATCAAATTTGGCATTGACAACCTTGGACTTGGTAATCGTAAAACGACTATTGGCACAGGCTTCGATGGCCTTGGCTTTACAGGCTGCCTCATCCGCTGCCTCGACAGTCTCGGTGCAACTTTGTTTGCCATCACACTTTTTGTAACTCTCTGCCTCCTGCCCCGGGCAGGCAGTTCGGGTGTAAGCAATTGCACAATCAGCTGCCAGCACGACACCACTGGTCAACAAACCTGCTGCCAACACCACCGCTATCATCATATTTTGTTTTTTCACTTCAAACTCCTCTTAGGTTATTGTTGTCAATCCAAACAGTCTGTCCTGTGAACATCGCACACTCAAAAGAGCACAGCCTCTTTTTGACGCCTGCCTATTCTTTCACCACTCACAACAATTGAAAATCCTGGCCTGCACACATCACAATTAATGCGAAGCAATTGATGCGTACTATTTTTATTGAGGGAAGCGCAGCACAACGCCATTCCTGAACCTATTCGGGTAGGCTCCAGCGTTTGTAGAGTGTGAAAAAATGTGACTTTTTCCCATGTTTATTTTTGCGCAGCGGCAGGTACAGGCACTTGCATGACTGAACATGGCGGTACATCCGTGTGCCACGAGAATGTTCTGAATTACTCAGAATATCTCTAGATTTTTAAGCGTGACACCACATGCTTCAGTTCTTCTGCCACATTGCGCATGTCTTCACTGGCCCTGGCGGTTGTTGCCGAGGCTTCGGCGGTGTTTTCTGCGGCCGAGCTGATGTTCACAATATTGCGATTGATTTCTTCGGCCACAGCGTTTTGTTCTTCGGCAGCACTGGCAATTAATGCGTTCATATCGTTAATATTGGTAACGGCCTTGGTGATACTGTTCAGAACGACGCCTGCCTTGGCAGCTGTATCCCGTGTGACATCGGCCTGCGAACGACTTTGTGTCATCGCCACCACGGCTTCCTGGGCACCGGCCTGCAAACGCTGAATCATTTTCTGGATTTCTTCGGTGGATTTCTGGGTGCGCTGCGCCAGTACCCGTACTTCGTCCGCCACCACTGCAAAACCACGGCCCTGCTCACCGGCGCGTGCCGCTTCAATGGCGGCATTGAGCGCCAGCAAATTGGTTTGTTCGGCAATGCTGCGGATCACATCCAGCACCGTACCAATTTCTTTGGAGTTGGTTTCCAGTTCATGAATCACATCGGCAGCACGTTCCACTTTTTGCACCAGCGATGCGATGGCGCGTATCGCTTCGTTGACAACGGCCTGGCCGGTATTCACTTCCGTACTGGCCTGATTCGCCGAACTGGCCGCGAGCTGCGCGTTTTGTGACACTTCATGCACGGTGGCCGTCATTTCGTTCATCGCGGTGGCGACCTGCTCGGTCTCGCTGCGCTGGCTCATCATCGCCTGATTGGATTTTTCGGTAATGTGCGCCATTTCTTCAGCCGCAGCAGAAAGCTTGAACACCGATTGGTTGATACCTTTGACGATAGCGCCCATGTCCGCCTGCAGTTTGGCAGCACTGGATGCTACCTGACCAATTTCATCGTCGGAGTACACGCCCATCTTGTGGCTGAAATCGCCACTGGCCATGCGATTCAAGTCTGTTACCAACTTATTGGCCGGTGCCGTAATATTGTTTTTTATCACCCAAACAACCATGATGACGCCGAACACGAGGCAAATTAGCACTTCCAGGGTGGCCGTCAAGAAACGCTTGTCGATCTGTTTTGCTACCCTGCCAAGAGGAATGGAAACGGCTATTACCCCTCGCATGTCGCCCACTTTCCAGTCCTGCTTCGGTGATTCGGGGTGGTTATTGTGGCAAGTGACGCAACTATCATTGTTCATAATATCTGCCCTGGCAAGGCGTAACACCGGCGTGCCATCGCGCCACTCAATACGATGAAATTCACCCGTGGGATTGGCTTCTAACCATTTTAGAGCCGCCTGCTCATAAGCATCCTGGCGGGTTTCCTCTGCCTTACGGAAAGCAAAGGGATAACGGGAGTAGAGCCGCAGACCATTGCCCGATTTGTCTGACTCGGCCAATGCGGCGATAAGCGTAGCGGGCAGAGGCAGCGTGTCTTGCCGATCTTTGAATTCATGGCTGATGTTGATGCCTTGGGCTTTAGCTCTGGGCACGATTTCCTTTGCGTAAAATGTGCGTGCATTCACCGCTGTATTCAGCGCAGCATGTGCAGCCTCCAGGCCAGACTGTTCCAGGGTATCGTCTCTCAAGGTATGAAGATTCCAGGCCAGCACCCCCAGCAGCAACACGCAGGCTGCACCCGTAACTAACAGAATTTTCGTCATCAAGGTATAACTGAATAATCTCATGCCCACTTTCTGGGTTGTCGAATCATCTTTCATAGCTTTCTCAATCTCTGTATAAAATGGTTGATCCAAAATTTAAGTAACTAAATTATGTAACATGGCTACCTTGATACTGTTGCCTTATAAAGACACCAACCTCAGACAATGCTGATATATATAGCAGAGCGATTTACTTTAAGAGATGGAAAAACATGACCCTGACTGAACTTCGCTACATCGTAGCCGTTGCCCAGTATCAGCATTTTGGCCGCGCCGCCGAGGCCTGCCATGTCAGCCAGCCCACGCTAAGCCTGGGTATCAAAAAACTGGAAGAAGAATTGGGCGTTGAATTATTTGAACGCAGTGTGCGTAACGTATTGCGCATTACAGCCGTTGGAATGCGCGTGATTGAACAGGCACAACGTGTACTGGAGCAGGCGTCTATCATCAAACAACTGGCCAGCCAGCGTGACGATCCCTTGTTTGGCACTTTGCGCCTGGGCGTGATCTACACCATAGCACCGTATTTGCTGCCGCAGCTGATTCCCCGTATTCACAAACACGCGCCCGACATGCCCTTATTAATTGAAGAAAATTTCACGGCTGTACTCGGTGAACAACTCAAACAGGGCAAACTCGATGTCATTATTATTGCCCTGCCATTTGAAGAACCTGGCATCATCACGCAGGCGGTTTACGATGAACCGTTTATGGTGGCCACACCCAATGACCATGCCTGGGCCAGGCGCAAAATGGTGGATGCTGCTGAACTCGCCGAAGAAAGTTTATTATTACTCGGCCCTGGCCATTGCTTTCGTGACCAGGTATTACAAACCTGCCCGGCGTGTCATACCTCGGGCAGCCTGCAACAAACTCTTGCTGGTACCTCACTGGAAACCATACGGCATATGGTGGCCACTGGCGCCGGCATTACCGTATTACCATCAAGCTCACGTCGCGGTGCAAAAAATAATCTGTTAAGTTATATACCTTTCAAACACCCAGCACCCACCCGGAGAGTTGCACTGGCCTGGCGCAAAAGTTTTACCCGCCCAGAAGCGATCGAAGCTTTACGGTTGGAAATTTTGAAATGTAAATTGAATGATGTGGTGATGCTAGAAAACGAAAGCATTCGGGATTAAAAATAAAAGAGAAAAGACAACGCAAATGCACACACCCGAACTCCATTCCATGCTGTCACAACTCATCGCCACGCCGTCGGTGAGTTGCATTACGCCAGCACTCGATCAGAGCAATTTGCCGGTTATTCATTTACTGGCAGGCTGGTTAACCGATGCCGGGTTTGCGGTCGAAATCATGCCGGTAAATGATCGCAAGGCGAATTTGCTGGCGCGGCTGGGCAATGCCCATGACGACGGCGGCCTGGTGCTCGCCGGTCATACCGACACCGTGCCTTTTGATGCCGATCGCTGGCAGTTTGATCCGTTTAAATTAAGCGAAAAAAATAATCGTTTGTATGGGCTGGGCACATCCGACATGAAATCGTTTTTTGCCTTTGCCATTGCCGCTGCTGTGCAATACAAAAAAAGTGATTACAAAAAACCGCTGACAATTCTTGCCACCGCCGACGAAGAAACCTCCATGGATGGCGCCAAAGCATTACTCGCGGCGGGCAAACCGCGTGCCGCACACGCCATCATTGGTGAACCCACCGGCTTAAAACCGATACGCGGCCACAAAGGCGTGTTGATGGAAGCCGTGCGCATTACCGGCCTGGCCGGTCATTCGAGCAACCCCGCACTCGGCCATAACGCACTCGAAGCCATGCACCTTGCGATTGGCGAAATTCTGCGCTGGCGTGATGATTTACAGCAGCGTTATCACAACGCCGCGTTTGATGTGCCCGTGCCTACTTTAAATCTAGGACACATACACGGCGGCGATAATCCCAACCGCATTTGCGGTGCCTGTGAATTACACATTGATATTCGTCCATTACCCGGCATGTCGCTGGACGAACTGCGAGATGAAATGAATCAACGCCTGCAACGAGTAATGCCCACCACCGGTTTTACCTTGCAAACTTTTCCTTTATTTTGTGGTTTGCCAGCCACCGAAACACCCGCGCAAGCAGCGATTGTTAAAGCCGCAGAACGACTCACGGGCATGACAGCTGCCAATGTTGCCTTTGGCACCGAAGCACCGTTTTTGAACCAGCTCGGCATGAACACCATTATTCTTGGCCCCGGCGATATTGCACAGGCACACCAGCCGGATGAATATTTAGACATGACACGCATCCAGCCGACACTGGACTTACTACAAAAATTTATTTATGAATTTTGTATCCAGTAGGTTCGACAAAATCGCCAGGAGCGATTTTGAATGCCAGCCCCGAAGGCGTGAGGCATAGGATGTGCCGAGTAATTTATTCGGACGCTTTTCTGTAAAAACCTGTGCGAATGAATTCGCACCTACACACAAACGAAGAAGGTCGCCGCATTGAATTCCACAACTGAACAATTTGTTAACTGGTTTCGCAGTTCATCACCGTATATACGCAACCATCGCGGTCGCACGTTTGTGATTTATATGGGTGGCGAAACCGTTGAGCACGCCAGCTTCAGTAATCTGGTGCACGACATCGCATTGCTAAACAGCCTCGGTGTTCGGCTAGTGCTGGTGCAGGGCGCGCGCCCGCAAATTGAACGCCAGCTACAAACCATGAATATCCCATCACGTTGTGAACAAGGCTGGCGTGTTACCAGCAGCGATTGTTTGCGTGGCGTTGAACAGGCCGTCGGGCAGCTGCGCTTACACACCGAAAGTTTGTTATCGCGCGGGTTGGTCAACACACCCATGGCCGGTGCCGCCCTGCGCGTCGTGTCCGGCAATTTTGTGGTCGCCAAACCTTATGGCATTCGCAACGGCATTGATTTTGGTCACACTGGCGAAGTGCGTCGCATTGAAGCCGATGCCATTAACCAGCAATTACAACTCGGCCACATTGTATTGCTATCGCCGATAGGTTTTTCACTCACTGGCGAAAGTTTTAATTGCCGCGCCGAAGATATTGCAACAGCCACCGCCATTGCCTTAAAAGCTGACAAAATTGTTTTTTTAATGGATGCCAACGACGTACGTGATCAGGACAACAATTTATTGGCGCAATTAAATTTACAACAAACCGAAAAACTTCTGGAACAGGACATCAACGACGCCATCACTAAACTGCATTTGCAAAGTGCCTTGCACGCCTGCAAAAACGGTGTGCGGCGCGCACATTTAATCAGCCATCATGCAGACGGTGCATTATTGATTGAACTGTTCACCCGTGATGGCGGTGGCACGCTAGTCACCAGCGAACATTATGAAGGCTTGCGCGAAGCCACCATCAATGATGTAGGCGGTGTGCTGGAACTGATTGCCCCACTGGAAACTGACGGAACGCTGGTGCGGCGTTCGCGTGAACAACTCGAACTGGAAATTCGTCAATTCAGTGTGATTGAACGTGACGGCATGGTGATCGCCTGCGCCGCATTGTATCCCTATGAAGGCAAGGTAGCTGAACTCGCCTGCCTGGCTGTACATGAAAATTACCGCAATCAGGGCCGTGGCGAAGAACTGGTAACACATCTGGAAACACTGTGCCGCAACCGTGGACTGGAAAAATTATTTATTCTCACCACACGTACCACACACTGGTTTCTGGAACGCGGGTTTGTTGAAGTTAAGCTGGATGCCTTGCCGGTGGAGCGGCGCAAGCTTTATAACATCCAGCGGAATTCGAAAGTGTTTTGCAAACCATTGTGATACGCACCCGCTTTAAATCGTTATTCGCTCTCACCAAAATCTTGTTGACCACACCCTGTGAAAGCAAGGATTAAAACGCGTGCTGATAGTATGCAGGGCGGGCAACTTGTTGGTTCGATCCATGTGTGGGCAGATAAAGCCCTGCCCACCCCACGAAACTATACATACGTGCCACCCAAACACGCAATTGCCTTATAAAAGCCGAAATAACCATCCATGTGCTCATTTCACCCTGGGTTACTCGCGCTGTTCGATAAACGGCTAATGGGGCTAACAGCAAAAACTTAATGCCACATTTTTGTTTTCGTAGGTGCGATTAGCGCAACGTAATCGCACAAATGTGAACATAGTAAGGACGCTACATTTGCAAAACAGTAATTAATTGTCTATGGCACTTCATCACATGACATCCCTTGAGGCATATCACTTTTTAGCATATTCGTAACGCATCTCCATCTAATATTCGTGCCGCCCATAATAAACTCAGGATGGATCTTATAATATTTCTTTGCACCAAATTTCTTTCCAAGCAATACGGTTACTTCCCCTTCCATTCCCAACTCAACCCGATCAATCAAATCGCCGTCACTCATTTCAGATTTTTTTAGCCCTAATTGCTCAAACGATGAAGGCCATATGCCTGAATATTGATAGTATTCCATAATGCGCATCTTAATTGGAATAACAAGCATTAATGCGCTGGCCATGTACGCCATTTGAACATAACGTCGATTTACTGGCGATACAGCTTCTGGTGGCATGACAACATCCGTAAACCCATCATTGACTGGCGAGTTAAGTAATAATTTTAACTCTGCTTGTATTTTTTGAGGATCCGCACGTATTTCGGCGCGCACCCAGAAGGTCGCCCCATCCCATTTTTCTTCCAGAATTTTCGCGCCAACAAATCCGGCACTGACATTCTTAACATTTTGCACAAATCTCTTTTGATAATTCGCATCTAAAGACTGAGTCATATTATTGCTGCTGTAGACATATGTTGCGATTTCCTCCAGCAATAGAGCCTTGACTTGATCGAGTGCATTTTTTCTGGCGCCAATTTTGCTATCCAATTCGCCGGCCTTATAAGAATATTCTCTTACATAAATGCCTTCTGCAGCATTAACAACGTTCAAACCAAGCACCACTAATAATGCAAAAATATAACGAAATTTCATA
>JANOOU010000084.1:0-2416 GCA_031421475.1 Gammaproteobacteria bacterium
ATGCTGCACCCATTTACGAAGCCATGTTGCGCGAAGGTGTCATCATTCGCCCCCTGGCTATTTATAATATGAAACAACATTTACGTATTACTGTTGGTAACCGTGAGCAAAATGATCGCTGTCTCAAGGCGCTGGAAAAAGTGTTACAGGGTAAATATCAAAAATGATTAATCGGCTATGTATTATCGGCGTCGGATTGATTGGTGGTTCGCTGGCGCTGGCACTAAAAAAAACTGGATTTTGTCGTGAGATTATTGGTGCAGGCCGTAATAAAGAGCGTTTGGAAAAAGCGTTGAGTCTGGGTGTAGTCGATCGTATCGAAATGGATTATGCCAAAGCGGTGCACCAGTCGGACATGGTATTTGTGGCCGTGCCACTGGGTGCCATGAAAGATGTATTCAAACAAATTGCCACGGCCTTGCCAGCACACGCTATTGTTACCGATGCCGGTAGCGCCAAGTTATGTGTCATACAGGATGCTGAAAAAGCCTTTGGTTTAAAAATTAACCAGTTTGTTCCAGGTCATCCCATAGCCGGTACCGAGCAATCCGGCGTTGAAGCGGCATTTGATTCATTGTTTCAACGACGTCGTGTGATTTTAACGCCGCTTGAATCCAATTCGCCCGATGCCGTTAAAAAAGTACGTGCCATGTGGCAGGCGGCAGGTGCTGAAATAGACGAAATGGGCCCGCGACATCATGATTTAATTCTTGCTGGCACCAGTCATTTACCGCACATACTTGCATTTAGTCTGGTGGATTGTTTGCATCGGCTGGATGACGTTGATGAGATTTTTAAATTTGCTGCGGGTGGCTTTCGCGATTTCACACGTATTGCATCCAGTGACCCCACCATGTGGCGTGATATTTGTTTGTATAATCGTGATGCTGTACTTGCCATGATGAAACGCTTTCAAAACGAAGTAGATGAAGTACGTGATGCCGTTGAAAAAGAAGACGGTAAAAAATTGATTGAAATATTTTCACGAGCCAAACAAGCGCGCGATGATTTTTTCGTATGAAACACCCGTGTAAAACTCGTTGATTTTTTGGTCTTACTAAGGAAGCTCTGATTAAGTCTTGTAGGGTGCCAAAATTTAACTTTGGGCGTAGCGCATCCACCCGAGTTATCGGCGGATGCGCTGCACTTATCCGCCCTACATTCATAATTTTTTGACTTATTCAGAGGCTCCCTAAACATATTTTTTTATTTAATAGGTTAATCCATGTCGCAACTTGATTTTATTGTTAAACCCAGTGGCACCTTGAAAGGACAGTTTCGTGTACCGGGAGACAAATCCATTTCACACCGCTCCATTATGTTTGGTTCGCTGGCAGAAGGTGTTACCCATGTCAGCGGATTTTTACAAGGTGAAGACAGCCTCAATACCTTGCGCGCATTTCGTGCCATGGGCGTCAAGATTGAAGGCCCAGCTGCGGATGGAAAAGTTACCATTCACGGTGTTGGTATGCACGGGTTAAAACCTGCAACACACGCACTGGATCTGGGAAATTCCGGCACCTCCATGCGATTGATGTCGGGATTGCTGGCGGGTCAACATTTTGATGTGGAGTTGTACGGCGATCGCTCTCTATCCAAACGTCCGATGAAACGTGTCACCGATCCACTGGCAAAAATGGGCGCAAAAATCGATACAGCAGATGGCGGTAAACCGCCATTAAAAATTCACGGCAATCAAAAATTAACCGGCATTCATTATGAAATGCCCATGGCCAGCGCACAGGTGAAATCCTGTTTGTTACTGGCGGGCATGTATGCACAAGGTGAAACCTGCGTCACCGAACCCGCACCGACTCGTGATCACACTGAACGCATGTTAACGGCGTTTGGTTATGCTGTATCACGTCGTGGCAATGCGAGTGTGTGCTTGCAGGGCGGCGGTAAACTCAAAGCCTGTGACATCGATGTGCCCGCCGATATTTCTTCGGCAGCGTTTTTCATGGTGGGTGCGAGTATTGCAAAAGATGCCGATATAACCTTGCAACATGTTGGTATTAATCCAACACGTACCGGCATTATCGATATTCTTAAATTAATGGGTGCAAACATCGAATTACTTAACCAGCGTGAAGTGGGTGGCGAACCGGTTGCTGATATTCGTGTACGCAGCGCGCAATTAAAAGGTGTGCACATACCCGAACATCTGGTGCCGCTCGCTATTGATGAATTTCCCGTCATATTTGTAGCGGCTGCCTGCGCACAAGGTGAGACGGTAGTAACCGGTGCTGAAGAATTGCGCGTCAAGGAATCCGATCGCATACAAGTGATGGCCGATGGACTGTTAGTGTTAGGTGTAGATGCCAGGCCAACAGCAGACGGTATGATTATCCACGGCGGCAAAATCGGTAGCGGAAAAGTGAATGCACGCGACGATCACCGCATTGCCATGGCGTTT
>JANOOU010000085.1:0-3126 GCA_031421475.1 Gammaproteobacteria bacterium
GTTAACAGCTTGTGCGAGCTTGTTGCCCACCCCACACAAAATCGATATCCAGCAAGGCAATCAGGTGCAGGGACAAGACCTGGAACGCCTGCAACCCGGCATGACCCGCACACAAGTAAAGTTTCTATTGGGAACGCCGCTGCTGCAAGACGCGTTTCACCAGAACCGCTGGGATTATTTATATTACCTGCAACCGGGAAGCGGTAGCGCCCAACAATCCCGTGTGAGTTTATATTTTGATCACGACACATTGGTGAAAATTGATCGCGATGATTACAAGCCCGAGGTACAAACGCTTAAATCCGTGCCCACCGAACAACTGCAACAGATTGAAGAAATTAAACCCGCACATACCCATTAGCCTGCATACACCCAACCTGGCACAAGGGCATGAACGATGATGTCCATACATGAACACACGTCATTCTTCCCCGTCACTACCCTTCTTCATCCGCTTGCCTTCCGCTTCACGCTGACGGCGGATGTCCTTGGGATCAGCAACTAAAGGCCGGTAAATTTCAACCCGGTCACCGGGTTTGAGCAGCGCATCTTTTTTACCCAGCTTGCCAAAAATACCGACTTTATTTTTACTCAAATCAATTTCAGGAAATGTAAGCAAAATACCCGATTGCTCAATCGCCTGTTGCGCGGTTGCACCGGGATTAACATGAATTTGCAAAATCTCCTGTTTATCAGGGCGTGCGTACGCCACTTCCACCAGCCACTTAGATTGATCGTTCGCCATACACCTCTATCGCACGCTTGCTAAAGGCTTCCACCATGCTATTGGCAATTTGGTTAAATATCGGCCCGGCAACCATGGCCACGAGTATATTTTCAAATTCAAAATCCAGATCGAATGAGATTTTACAGGCAGTCGGTGTTTTCAATTCATCAAATCGCCACAAGCCTTGCAAATGTTTAAAAGGACCTTGCAGCAAGTGCATTTCAATCATTTTATTGCGATGCATACGATTACGTGTGGTAAAACGTTTATTGAGTGCGCCACGCGCAATCTCGATACTGGCCTGCACTTCATCATCCGTACGTGATAACACCTCGGTACTTCGGCACCAGGGTAAAAATTTTGGATAATCTTCTATGGCTGCAACCAGTTTATACATTTCTTCAGTATTGTAAGGTACCAGAGCACTACGCGAAATCAACGGCACACGACAACCTCAAATTAAATTCAACACACCGGACACATGCAAAAAAATCAGTATCACGGAAACGGGCGTAACAATTCGAACTAAAAATAACCACAGAGCATAGCCCTGCCGACCATTATTCATTTCATCGTAACTGGATTTCACACTCACCACCCAGCCCGCAAAAATGGCAATGAACAATCCGCCCAAGGGCAGCATAATATTGGCGGTTAGGTGATCGAGCAACTCAAATAATGTCTTACCAAAAAACGTGTATTGTTCCCAATAATTAAACGACAGAATAGTCGCTATACCCAACAGCCAGATAAACACACCTAGATACACACTGGCCTTCACGCGGCTGATCGTGTGATTTTCAACCAGCCAGGCGACAGCGGGCTCAATCAACGAAATGGCTGAAGCCCATGCCGCAAATACCAGTAATATAAAAAACAGGGTGCCAATCAACACCCCTGCATCCATTTGGCCAAAAGCAATCGGCAGGGTTTTAAAAACCAGACCGGCACCCATCCCAGGCTCCAGTCCGTGCGCAAACACGATCGGAAAAATGGCCATGCCGGCCAACAGTGACACCACGGTATCAACACTGGCTATCACCAACGTGGTTTTGGCGATGGAGATGCCCTTCGGTAAATACGAACCGTACATCATAATGGCGCCCATGCCGAGGCTGAGTGTGAAAAAGGCATGGCCCATGGCGATCATTACGCCATTCCAGGTCAGCTTGCTAAAGTCCGGGGTAAACAAAAAACGTAAACCCTCATAGAAATATCCGGTGGTACCGGCATATACCACCAACACAATCAGAATAATGAATAATGCCGGCATCATATAACGCACGGATTTTTCCAAACCGGCCTGTACACCGCGCGACACGACAACCACCGTCATCACCATAAAAATGCTGTGCCAGGCCAATACACGTTCAGGATCTGACACCAGGGCACCAAAAATATTAGTGATCGCCTCGGCATTCATGCCGGTAAACATACCACTGGCGGCACGCACCACGTAGGCCAGTGACCAGCCGGCAATGACACTGTAATAAGACAAAATCAGAAATCCGGCTAACACGCCCATCCAGCCCATCCAGACCCAGAGTTTGCTGCCACCTTCTTCAGCGGCGAGTACCGCCATCGTATTGATAGGGCTCTGGCGACCACGACGACCGAGCATGGTCTCCGCCATCATAATAGGAATACCAATACATAAAATACACAGCAAATAGACCAGAACAAACGCGCCACCGCCGTTCATGCCGGTGATATAGGGAAATTTCCAGATGTTGCCCAGGCCCACGGCTGAGCCGGTTGCAGCCAGGACAAACGCCAGCCGGTTACTCCACATACCGTGTATGGATATGCGTTTTTCAGTTGCCATAAAACCCCGTCTGTTTCAGCTTGTTGCAGATTGTGCGTTCAAACGCTTCATGACTCAACCTTTTGTCACCTGTATAATTACCTGCTTCGCATCCAGAGCTGTTGTTTCAACTTATCATGGCCAAAAACCCCAAAGACAAACAGGCACACGACAGCACCATTGCACGTAACCGGAAAGCCCGCCACGAATTCAGCATTGAAGATCGCTATGAAGGCGGGCTGGTATTACAAGGCTGGGAAGTAAAAAGCCTGCGTGACGGCCGCGTGCAAATGACCGACAGCTATCTGTTGATTAAAGATGGTGAAGTCTGGTGGTTTGGCGGATTGATTACACCCATGCTCACTGCATCAACCCATTATGTTGCCGATGGCACCCGCACCCGCAAGGTATTACTCAATGCACGCGAGATCGATAAATTAATTGGCGCCGTTGAACGTAAAGGTTACACCCTGATTCCCCTGGCCATGTACTGGAAAAATGGCCGCGCCAAAATTGAAATCGCCCTGGCCAAGGGTAAAAAAGAATACGACAAACGCGCCACCGAAAAAGATCGTGACTGGCAACGTGAAAAAGA
>JANOOU010000086.1:0-2643 GCA_031421475.1 Gammaproteobacteria bacterium
GCTGGGCTTTGCCGGCTGGTTTGATCACTGGGATCGATTGGATTTATTGGTGGATGTCTTTGTAAAAATCAGAAAAAATCATCCAGATACGGCCTTGTTGCTCATAGGGGATGGCAAGGTGTTGCAAACTGTGCGAGAGAAAGCAAAACAGGCCGGTATTGAGCAGCACATTGTTCTCACTGGTCCCGTCAAACGTGATGTGGTGCATCAGTATCTTTCCTTGCTGGATATGGCCGTATTTACTCATTCCAATGAATTTGGCTCGCCTGTGGTTATGTTTGAATTCATGGGGTTGAAAATACCTATCGTTGCGCCCAGGCTGCTGCCCATCACCGATGTACTGGTCGATAATGAAAATGCCTTGCTGTTTGATGTATTGAATATGAATGAAATGGAGTCAAAAATCCGCTTGATGCTGGATGATGCCGTGCTGGCAGTAAAGCTGGCATCCAATGCCTATGACAAACTCACAGCGCACCATACCTGGGATAACAATGCCAGGGAAATTATTCACTCTGCAGGACTCGGATGACCTTTATCAATGCTCAAATCACTGTTAAAAAGTTTTATCTATTTTTTCTTGTCGCCATTCATCGTGCGCCGGGCGCGCGCGTCAACTATATGCATCACTTTCGACGATGGCCCGCATCCAGAGAACACTGTACGTATACTTGATATTTTGTACAAACATAATGTAAATGCAATTTTCTTCATGACTGGCACCGAGATGGTAAAATACCCTGAAATTGTCAAAAGTGTTATAGTCGGTGGCCACAAGGTAGCCTATCATGGGTTCTCACATACTAGTATGCGCAAGCAAACTTTCCGTGAATTCAGGGTTGAAATGGCCAAGAAAAAAATGCTCGAAAACCAGTTTAATATTTGCCTGGATCTTTATCGGCCACCATTTGGTGATTTGAGTTTTACCGGCTTTATTATACTGGCGATGAACCGATGTAAAATAATCATGTGGTCGCTCGATAGTCGCGACACTTATGATACGGAACAGCAGATACTGGAAACCTTGTCAGTAATGAATATTAGTCCCGGCGAAATACTTCTATTTCATGATGATTATTCCAAGACAGTAATTGTCTTGGATAAATTGTTAGCTGTATATGCAAATGCAGGCATAAAATGCGAATCTACACTTATATAAAGTGTATAACCGTATTTTTGCTTGTCCGTAGTTTTTTATGAGTGGTAGTTCATTATTGGAGATTTAAAAATGTATAAGCCAATGAGTTTCTCACATTTATGCTTCTCGATATTTATCATACTGATGTCTATTGGTTTTCTTGCTCACAACAGTTATGCCGCTAATACAAATGGCAATCTATTTCAAGCAGATGAAAATTCAAAATATGAGTCAAGCATGGGCACAAATCAAGTGTATATGTCACCAACTGGTAAAGACAATGGTGATTGTGATACTGAAAAGAAGCCATGCCGTACATTTTCTTACGCCATATCCAATCTCTCGCCAGGAGATGGATTGATTTTGCTTGATGGAGATTATCCTAATCAGGTTCACGGTGAACTACGTATAAGAGATAATAATGGGAATCCACTAAAGGACGGTAATGTAAATATAACCTCATTATCTGCGCAAATTCCAAGTGGAGTGGATGTTTCACATCCAACAATTGTAAGAGCAAAAAACCCTGGTAAGGTTTTTATTGAGGGGGGGTTTACACTGGGTGATAATACGACAAAGGTTCAACATATCGTTATTTATGGATTAACATTTTTTACACATTCCAGTTTACATAACGCTAACCATGTAATAGTCAAAGCATGCGGATTCAATAGCAGCATCAGTATTGGCACACAAGAGCATGCACAAGGTTGTATGCATAATCTTGTAGAGGATGTTTGGGTATGGGGTTCTAATTCGCGCTCCAATGTAACTACATACCGGAGCAATCATAATATTTGGCGGAGAGTTCTTATTCGGGATGATGGTTGTGATGTGGTGCATTGTGGAGAAGGGCGTGGCAATGCTTCAATTGCAACGACTGTTTACAATTCAAATAATGTAATCATGGAGAATGTTGTTTCAATAGATCGTATCCTGCGCGCAAATGCGATGAGTGAGAATAATACAAATTACTCTGATTTCGCCACTGCACAACATCCTTATCTGCGTTATGGTGAACCTTTTCCCACTCCAGGTGGAGAAGAAAATGGCAGCAATCAGTGGTTAGGATGTATGGCCATCAATTCGGATGACTACGCTATTAACTTTGAAGCTGATGAAATTCAAGGAAATCCAGCAAACATAGTTACCACAATTACATTACGAGATTTCGTAGCGCTGAATACCTATGGGGGTATATCAATGGATGGCTCACGCAGAGCTTATAGCGGGGTATCAAGGCACAGTATTTCCGGTGTTCACCTTCGTACACGTAATAAAGCCGTCTTCTACAGAGGATGTTTTACTCCAAATAAATCAGATCCTGGTTGCACAGTTCATATCCCGGTTGATCCAGTTAAAAGCGGGGCAGTAACTCTCGGTACGTATACTGGACAACAATCAAAAATACTGCCTCAATATCAATACATTAATGGCAAATTAAGTGACAAAAATCTCTGGCCATGGCCATATGAATCACGGATACGTCATGAGATTTGTCAGCG
>JANOOU010000087.1:0-2758 GCA_031421475.1 Gammaproteobacteria bacterium
ACGGCTGACATTCATCAGGCCGAGCAATTAAAAGACGAGATTCGATTTTTCTATTCCAATCAGCAGGAAAATATTTTGGGCTTTCCGGATTGGGAAACCCTGCCATACGATGTGTTTTCACCGCATCAGGACATCATTTCAGAACGTTTAACCACGCTTTATCGATTGCCCTCCATCAAGCCCGGCCAGATTCTAATATTGCCGGTAGCCACTTTGTTACAACGTTTGTGCCCACGCAGTTTTATTCAGCAACACGTGTTGTTACTGGACAAAGGGCAAAAGCTCAATATTAATGACTTTAGACATAACCTGGAACGCGGTGGTTACATCTGCGTATCGCAGGTTATGGCGCACGGTGAATTTGCGGTTCGCGGATCGATTATCGATGTCTATCCATCCGGCCATGATTTACCATTTCGTATTGATTTATTTGACGACGAGATTGATTCAATACGCCGCTTTGATCCAGAGAGCCAGCGCTCGCTGGATAACATCGATAGCATCAATATTCTGCCGGCTCGTGAATTCCCTTTTAGTAAAGACGCCATCACCGCGTTTCGCAGCCGCTACCGCGAAACTATTGAAGGCGATCCGATGCGCAGCCTGGTTTATGAACAAATTAGCCAGGGCATTATGCCGGGTGGTATTGAGTACTATTTGCCGCTATTTTTTGATCAGACTGAATGTCTGTTTGACTATTTACCCAAGAATACCCTGTTTGTGCGCACCGATACTTTGAGCACACAAATTGAGCAATATTGGCAGGATATAAATCATCGTTACGAACAGCGCCGGCATGATGTACAGCGCCCTATTCTTGCACCACAGAAACTGTGTTTAACAACACAGGAAGTACAGGATCGTATAAGCAAATACCAAACAGTGTTGCTCACTAAAGACATTAATGTTGATACCCAGCTCGAATTAATCAACCGGTTTAATTTTGCTGCGCCACCTTTGTTTCTGCTGGAACAACGCAGCCAACAACCTTTGTCACCCTTGTTACACTATTTGGCCAGCTATTCCGGGCGCGTGTTGTTCGTTGCCGAATCCACCGGGCGGCGTGAAGCCTTGCTGGAATTACTGCGTGAACAAAAAATTCAGCCACGTATATTTTCAGATTGGTTGTCTTTTTTACAAAGTAACGAAAAGCTGGGTGTAATGGTTGCGCCATTGGAACGTGGCTTGCAGTTAATTAATCCTGAGCTGTCGGTCATTGCAGAACCCCAAATATTTGGCGAGCGGGTACAACAACGTCGGCGGCGACAGGCACGTACACGTGATGCTGATGCCATTATTAGCAACCTCGCTGACTTACATTTCGGTTCACCCGTGGTCCACGAGGAGCATGGTGTGGGCCGTTATCAAGGTTTGATAAAACTGGAACTAAATGGCACAGAAACCGAGTTTCTCAGTATTGAATATGCGGGTGGCGACAAACTTTATGTGCCCGTTTCAGCCTTAAATTTAATCAGCCGTTATACCGGCGCCAGCGAAGAAAATGCGCCCTTACACAAACTCGGTGGCGAAGTATGGAAAAAAATTAAACGTAAAGCCGCTGAAAAAATTCGTGATGTGGCCGCAGAAATTCTGGCTATCCATGCACTGCGCGCCGCCAAACAAGGGCAGCCTTGTGTTATTAATATGGAAGATTACAACCGGTTTGCTACAGCTTTTCCCTTTGAAGAAACCGAAGATCAAAAGAAGGCTATAGATGATGTGCTGGCCGATCTGGCATCACCTGTATCCATGGATAGAGTGGTATGCGGTGATGTGGGTTTTGGCAAAACCGAGGTGGCCATGCGTGCAGCTTTTGTTATGGCCAACACGGGCAAACAAGTAGCGATACTGGTGCCCACCACCTTGTTGGCGCAGCAACACTACCAGAATTTTCGCGACCGTTTTGCAGACTGGCCACTCAGAATAGAAGGTCTGTCTCGTTTTAAAACCAAAAAACAGCAAGATGAAATAATACGCGAAATGGAACTTGGCAAGGTTGATATTATTATCGGCACGCATAAATTATTGCAGGGCGATATACGATTTAAAGATCTGGGTTTGTTAATCATTGACGAAGAACACCGCTTTGGCGTGCAACACAAGGAACAGTTTAAAAAACTGCGTGCAGAAGTGGATATTTTAACCATGACCGCCACCCCTATCCCGCGCACACTTAACATGTCGTTGTCCGGATTACGTGATTTATCCATTATTTCTACACCGCCGGTACAACGCCTGGCGATTAAAACATTTGTATCAGAATGGAACGATGCGCAAATTCAAGAGGCCTGCTTGCGTGAAATTAAACGCGGCGGGCAAGTGTATTTTTTACACAACGACGTTAAAACCATAGCGAAAACCTGCCAACACATTGCTGCACTGGTACCTGAAGCTCGAATCGAATTTGCACACGGGCAAATGCCAGAGCGTGATCTGGAACGTGTCATGCTGGATTTTTATCATCAGCGATTCAATTTGCTGGTCTGCACCACCATTATAGAAAGTGGTATCGATGTACCCACAGCCAACACTATTATTATCAACCGTGCCGATAAACTGGGTCTGGCACAATTACATCAAATACGGGGGCGTGTCGGCCGTTCGCATCATCGTGCCTATGCCTATTTGATTACACCTCCTGTTACTGCGCTCAGTGACGATGCGAAAAAACGCCTGGACGCCATCGCCTCGCTGGAAGAATTGGGCGTTGGCTTTACCCTGGCCACACACGATCTTGAAATACGCGGTGCCGGTGAGT
>JANOOU010000088.1:0-3606 GCA_031421475.1 Gammaproteobacteria bacterium
ACTTTTTCACCGGCAACGGCCACCACATCCGCACCCATGCGCACCGGAAATTCCGGATTGCACTCAACGCGACCGTTTACACTTACTCGCCCTTCACATATCCATGCCGCGGCCTGGGTGCGCGATGCCAAACCTTGTTTGGATAATACCCTGGCCAATCCATGACGAATCGATACCGATGTTTTTTTAGAATTCATTGCTCTCATTCAATACTTTGTCATGCAATAATCTCGCGCAACACCGTGGTGGCATAACTGCCCGACGTTAATGCAAAGGATAAATGCAACACATCCGCTTCAATGCGCCATTGCATATCGCTCACCCGTAACCGCAATGAACGGCGTTCCTGCTCCATACCGACATTTTCAAGCCCCTTACAAAAAATCGGAAATTGTTGCGCGATGGCATTTTCCAGCACTAAACAATCCTGTTGCGCCATGCTCACACCCTGCCCCCACATCGGCCCGGTACAATGTATAGCCAGTGTTTGCAAACGTGTAACAATATCGTCACTGCCGTCATCGGCAAAGCAGGCACTACGCCCGTCAAGCATGAACACATCGCCAGGCAGATAGGTATTCCAAATATTGTCACGCACACGCTGATGCAGTACCTGATTAAATATCCAGGAACGTGCCGCCGATAAATACAAACTGCGTTCATGTTGTTTAAAACGCTCGCCATTAAATAAACGTTCGGCAGCGGCTAAATTCGACATGTCATGACCGAATCGTTGCTCACCAAAATAATTGGGCACGCCGTGTTGCTTAACATGTTCTAAACGTGTGGGTAATTGCGCTGTATCGCCTTTCAATTCACGCACCACAATATCAAAGCGATTACCCGCGAGGGTGCCGCGTTTTAGTTTACGGTGGTGACGTTTGTGCTGCAGTAGTTCAACGCCTTCAATTGATAATGCTGTGATTTCCGGATCGGATTTTCCCGGTA
The DNA here is from genome assembly GCA_031421475.1 of Gammaproteobacteria bacterium. GTDB lineage: Bacteria > Pseudomonadota > Gammaproteobacteria > SZUA-229 > SZUA-229 > JACPVK01. Next base: position 949 of record JANOOU010000088.1, read on the forward strand.
AATAAATGCTGTACCACTGACTGGTGACACCGTGCCGATCTTTCAAACCGGCATAACCCACATCCATCGGCTTCACGTTGGCCCAACGCGCCAGCTGACGCGCCACCCAATCGGTGTTGTTGCCGGTTTTGCGAATATGTAACCACAGATGTTCGCCGTCACCACCGGGTTGCACCGGCATAATTTCATCCACCAGAAAGTCAGTGCTATTGGATTTGATGAGGCCACTGGTCGGTATGGTGCCAGCAACGCGCGCCAGATCTTGCATGGAGGTCATACGCATCTTGCCGGTTTTTCCAGAAAAAACAGGGGGCTACAGTAAAGTGCCAGGCCATTCTGGTCAACACAAGATGACTGAGACGCATGTCTAACTATTAAACAGCTTGACTTATTCTGACGGTTCGTCATATTTTTGCACCCCATGAATACTCTCAACCGCAAACAACGCGAACGTCTGGAACGGGAACAACACATTCTCGATACCGCGCAGACCATTATTACCAACGAGGGCCTGAGCTGCCTCACGATGGAGCGCATCGCTGCGGCCATTGAATACTCCAAAGGCACGGTGTACAGCCACTTCAGTTGCAAGGAAGACATCATTGGCGGGATCAGTTGCCGTTGCATGACACGATTAATAGGCATGTTTGAGCGTGCATCAAACTGGCCTGGTAGTCATCGCGAACGCATCGCCGCCATTGGCCTGGCACATACTCTTTACTCGCTGCTGTATCCACAGGAACTGCAAAACATGCAGACCATGAAAACACCCGTGATACGGCAAAAAATATCTGCCGAAAAACAAAACGAAATTCTAAAGCTGGAACAACACATCACCGACATCGTACTCAACATTATTCGCGATGCCATGCGGGATGGCGACATACCCACTCATGAACAACACGTGCCGGCTGGCATCATGCTGGGTTTATGGTCCATGGGTTATGGCAGCCAGTTATTGCATCTAACCGATGTGCCTTTTGAACAACTCGGCTTAAGCGCACCGTTGGATATGTTCTGGATCAACAGCCACAAACTGCTCGATAGTTACAACTGGCAACCTTTAAGCAGTTGTTTCGATATACAAACCTTGCGCCAGACTTTGCTGACATCACTGTTTGCAGACGAAATCAATCAATTAAACAACCCTCACACCGGAGAAACCACATGATCATTCGTTACGCAGAATGGCTGATAAAATGGAAATATGCAGTTGTTATCGCCACCTTAATTGTAATCGTCGCACTGGCGGCAGGTATGGGTCGTTTACATTTCACCAACGACTACCGCGTTTTTTTCAGCGAAGAAAACCCACAACTGCTCGCTTTTGAGAGCTTACAAAATACCTACACAAAAAATGACAACGTCATGTTTGTCATCACGCCCAAAAACGGCCAGGTTTTTTCTCCCGAAACACTGACAGCCGTACGCGATATCACCAAACAAAGCTGGCAGCTGCCCTACTCTATTCGCGTCGATTCTGTAACCAATTTCCAGCATACCCGCGCCGAAGCAGATGATTTAGTGGTTGCTGATCTGGTATCCGATCCCGAAACGCTCAGCCCGGAAGATCTGGCTTACATCAAAGACGTGGCGCTGCATGAACCGATGCTGGTTGACCGGCTAATATCCAACGATGCGGCCTATACCGGTGTCAATGTAGTGATACAACTTCCCGGTGTCGATCAAATGAAAGAAAACCCGGCAGTGGTGGCCGCTGCACGTAAAATACGTGAAGAGATGCTACAAAAATACCCGGATATCGAAATTCGGCTGGTCGGCATAGCGATGCTGAACAATGCCTTTCCTGAGGCCAGCATACGGGATGGCGAAACACTGGTGCCGCTGGCATTTCTGGCCACCATCGTCATGGTGTATTTGCTGTTGCGCGGATTCAGCGGCACCGTTGCCACCGCATTGATCGTGCTGTTTTCAATTATTTCAGCCATGGGCATTACCGGCTGGCTCGGCATTAAATTAACACCGCCTTCGGCTTCGGCGCCGATTATTATTCTGACACTGGCGGTGGCCAATGCCGTGCACATTCTGGTTGCAGTGGTGCATGAAATGCACAAGGGGTTCAATAAATACGAAGCCATCAAGGAAAGTGTGCGCGTTAACATAAAACCTATTTTTCTCACCAATCTCACCACGGTCATCGGTTTTCTCAGCATGAACACCAGTGATGCACCACCGTTCCGTGATCTGGGAAATATTGCTGCCATAGGCATTACCGCATCATTTTTTTATTCAATCACTTTTTTGCCCGCACTCCTGGCCATACTGCCCATACATTCACGACGCATTGTTGTTGGCACCAAACCGATGCAAACACTGGCTGAATGGATTATTGCAAAAAGAAAAATCCTGTTACCGGTTGTACTACTGATCTGTTTTATTTTTATCAGCATGATTCCATTAAACAAACTGAATGATGTGTTTGTAAATTATTTTGATGAAAGTGTCGAATATCGAGTGGATACCGATTATGCCACCGCGAATTTGACCGGTACCTATAATATTGATTACTCACTCGATAGCGGCGCAGCAGAAAACGTCAGCGATCCGGCATTCCTGCAACAGGTTGAGTCATTCGCCATCTGGTATCGCCAGCAACCCGAAGTCATTCATGTCAATGTCATAACCGATACCTTCAAG
>JANOOU010000089.1:0-2776 GCA_031421475.1 Gammaproteobacteria bacterium
TTCCGCAACTAGCGGCGAATTTGCAACGCATGACGACTCTGTATTTACAGCGTGATGTGGCAGGCGTGATGACTTTGCAGCAACAGCAAATGGATGCTGAATCCGATATCGATGACCGATTTTTATATCGTTTGCTGGGTCAGCGTAATGATTTTATGGCTACGCAGATTGATGTGTTGTTGCAAGAAGGGTCGCTCTTTATAGCCATCGGTGCCTTGCATTTACCCGGCGAGTCTGGCGTGTTGCATCTGCTGGAGCGTCAAGGTTATACGATATCTGTTGTGTATTAGGCTGTTGTGTATTAGGGAAGCGCTGAAATAATCAGAGATTCTCTAGCTATGAACCATCGCAGTTTTATTCGGGTGTTCCAGGGTTTATTATCATCCAGGTTTCTTCCTCGCCAGCGTGTAAGGGAATAATGCGATCATCGCCCATTGCAAAATCTTTGGGAACAGTCCATGTTTTTTTCAGCAGTGTAATATTGTCTTTGTTACGCGCCAACCCATAAAAATCTGCGCCATAAAAACTGGCGAATGCTTCCAGTTTGTCGAGTGCGTTGTTTTCCTCAAATATTCGCGTGTACAGCTCTATGGCCAATGGCGCCGAAAAAATACCGGCGCAGCCACAGGCGGCTTCTTTTTTATGCTGTGCGTGTGGCGCACTGTCGGTGCCCAAAAAGAATTTTTTGTTACCCGATGTAGCGGCCGCGATCAGCGCCCTTCTATGGTCTTCGCGTTTTAAAACCGGCAAACAATAAAAATGTGGCCGTAAACCGCCTTTGAACATGGCGTTGCGGTTATACAACAAATGGTGTGGTGTGAGTGTTGCTGCAATGTTGTCACTGCTCTCCAGAACAAAATCAGCCGCTTCTTTTGTTGTGATGTGTTCAAACACAATTTTGAGTTGAGGGAATTTGTTAGCAATCGGGATTAACGTGCGTTCTATGAAATATTTTTCACGATCAAACACGTCAATATCGGGATCAACCACTTCGCCGTGAACGAGTAATGGCATATCGCATTCCTGCATGGCATTCAATGCGTCATAACACTTACGAATATCGGTAACACCGGCAGATGAATTCGTGGTGGCACCGGCCGGGTAGTATTTAACGCCGTGAATCATGCCTGATTTTTTTGCACGCCGGATTTCATCGGCTGGCGTGTTGTCAGTGAGGTACAGGGTCATCAGCGGCTGAAAACCGGTTTGCGCTGGCGTGGCCAACATAATGCGTTGTCTATAGGCCAGAGCTTGTTCGGTGGTGGTAATGGGGGGCGACAGATTGGGCATGATGATCGCGCGCGCAAATTGTTTTGCGGTGAACGGCACGGTCGTTAGCAATGCCTTGTCATCACGCAAGTGCAGATGCCAGTCGTCAGGTCGTTTTATAGTAATTTGCATGATGCAGGTTCGCGTTGAATGTATGGCTGATATATTATCGCGCCATAGTTGAAAACACACGGGTTCTTATGTTGTTACTGCTGAAGCAATTTTTTAATATCTGTTTATTGAACAAGGGACCGCAGGATTTGCCCGGCTCTCAGCTGTTGTTGCATTTTACTTTGCTGGCCTATTTAATGAGCGGCGTACTGTCAATGCTGGCTGCTACACCACTGGACCAGGCGTTACCCATAATGCTGGTCGATCTGTGTGTGCTGTTGTTATACCCGTGGTTATGTCTGAAGGCTTTTAATAAATCACCGAGATTTCTTCAAATGATGACTGCGCTGGCGGGTGTGGGCACCCTTTTTCAAATAGTAGCGTGGCCACTCATCATCTACATGGGTAGTCAGCAGGCGTCGCCACCGCCGACTGGATTCATGATGTTGCTGATGATTGTGGCCTGGAATCTGGTGGTTTATGCGCACATTTTTCGCGAATCGTTCAATATACGTTTACTGGCAGCGTATGTTTTGGCACTGACCTATGCGGTGATTTCTGCCAGTGTACGGCAGTTACTTTTTCCTGATGCGGGAGTTTGAATGCATATACATATATTGGGTGTTTGTGGAACGTTCATGGGTGGTGTTGCCGTGTTGGCACGGCAAGCAGGCCATCAGGTAACCGGCTCGGATACCAATGTGTATCCACCGATGAGCACGCAACTTGAAGAACAGGGTATTAGCCTGATGCAGGGTTACGACGTGGCGCATTTAAAATCGACATTGAGTCATACGATTGACCAGATTGTGGTGGGCAATGTGATGTCGCGTGGCAATGCAGCCATTGAATACATGTTGAATCGTGGCATGTCATATACATCAGGCCCGCAGTGGCTGGCAGAAAATGTACTGCGCGACCGCTGGGTGTTGGCCGTTGCCGGTACCCATGGCAAAACCACAACCAGCAGTATGCTGGCGTGGATACTGGAATATGCAGGATTAAATCCCGGTTTTTTGATTGGCGGTGTGCCGACTAATTTTGGTGTGTCGGCGCGCTTGGGAGCGAGCCCGTTTTTTGTGGTTGAAGCGGATGAATACGACACCGCCTTTTTCGACAAGCGATCCAAGTTTGTGCATTATCACCCGCGCACCGCGATACTGAATAATCTGGAATTTGATCATGCGGATATTTTTGAAAATCTGGATGCTATAAAAAAACAGTTTCATCATCTGGTGCGTATTGTTCCCGGCGAAGGTTTGCTGGTGATTAATGGTGAGGATGAAAATCTGGTGGATGTGTTGTCCAAAGGTTGCTGGACGCCTACAGAATTTTTTGCCGAAGACGCCGTGACGAACAAGTCTGTGACCTGGCGCAGCATCGATGTGTCAGCCGA
>JANOOU010000090.1:0-2864 GCA_031421475.1 Gammaproteobacteria bacterium
ACCCATTCGATTCGCGAGCTAACCCGGTATGCCATTAAGGTTCAACAGGGCCAGCGAGTTACTGTTCCCAAATTACGCGAGAAGGAACTTGCGCAACTGGCGAATGCAATGGAGGGCATGCGTACCGAATTAGAAGGCAAACATTATGTTGAGAATTATTTGCATACCTTAACGCATGAACTCAAAAGCCCGCTTGCCGCCATTCAGGGTGCTGCCGAACTGCTTGATGAATCCATGCCCCGAGAAAAACAGGCGAAGTTTATCGCCAATATTCGCAATGAAAGTCACCGGCTGCGCGAAGTGGTTGATCATCTGCTGGATTTGGCAGCGCTGGAAAAACGCACGGGCCTGGAAAAAATAGAAACACTTTCACTCAATACACTGGTTACCAATTTATGTAACGACAAGAGTGCGGTTATCGCACAGCAGGGCGTCACCGTGTCTATCGAAATTGATGAACACTATCAGTTGCAATGCGAACGTTTTTTATTGCGCCAGGCGATTAATAATTTACTGGATAATGCCATTCAGTTCAGTTTGCCAGGCGGTGTTGTTGAAGTGCGTGCGACTCAAGCACAGGAGAACTATGTCGTGACCATTCGTGATCATGGCCCAGGGCTACCGGACTACGCGCATGCGCGCATCTTCGAACGCTTTTACTCGCTGCCGCGACCCGGTGATAAACACAAAAGCTCCGGGCTGGGCCTGAGTTTTGTGCGCGAAGTGGCACAGTTGCACGGCGGAACAGTAACAGTCGAAAATCACCCGCAAGGTGGCGTATTGGCCAGCCTGATTGTGCCGATAACGCAGCGCGCTTGAAATTAATCACTCAAGCACACACAAATCACACATTCACCACATCATAAAAACACAGAGGGCTCGTAATCTTCAGAGGCGTTGACACCACTGGAGACTACAACATGAACAAGCGCTTTCTAACCAAGTTATTAACCATCGCCGGCCTGATTTTAATTATGATGATTCCCTTGTCCATGATTCAGGTCGTGGTCAGTGATCGGACGATGTTTCGCGAGCAAGCAAAAATCAGTATCGCAAACAGCTGGACAGGCAGGCAAAGTTTTCTGGGTCCGTTCCTGGTCCAGCCCTACACCGAATACACGCAAGCCAAAACATGGGACGAAAATCTCAAGGCCTATCAAGTCGAAACCATTAGCAGTGAGAAACAGCTGCTGATTCTGCCAGACGAATTAAACATTAAAGGCGATATTACAACGGAGGAACGGCGCCGCGGTCTTTACGCCATACCCGTGTATAAGGCTGCACTGGCTGTACAGGGCTCATTCAGCAACCAACCGATACTCAATTTTCTTAAATCTTCGGCAAACAAAGTCGAGTTACACAAACCCTATGTGTCATTAATCGTCAGTGATATTCGCGGCATCGTGACTCAACCGGTATTGGCCTGGGACAAACAAACCTCGGAATTTATTTCAGGTGCAGGTCTGGCGGATTCAGGCAGTGGCATGCGAGCGGATGTGGCTATTTCAGTTACAACACCGGCAACTTATTCATTCAGTTTTGATACACATCTGCATGGCATGGAGACCTTACAGTTTTCACCCGCCGGCAAGAGCACGGTTGTTGATGTTAGATCGACCTGGTTGCATCCAAGTTTTGATGGCAGGTATCTGCCGAGTGAGCGCAACATCGACGAAAATGGATTTACAGCTACATGGCGGGCTTCTTCATTTTCCAGCAATATGGAACATGTCATGAATCAATGCCAGGTCGGTGACTGTAATGATTTAATGGCCAATACTTTTGGTGTTTCGCTGATTCAGCCGATTGATATCTACCAGCAAACCGAGCGCTCGGTGAAATATGCGTCCTTGTTTATCGTACTCACCTTCGTGGTTTTCTTTCTCTTTGAAATCATGAAATCCATGCGTCTGCATCCGATGCACTATGTGCTGGTAGGGGCATCACTCACTTTATTTTATCTGCTGCTGATTTCCATCTCCGAGCATATGGATTTTTTCTGGGCGTATGTTATCTCGTCACTGGCGAATATCGCCGTCATCAGCATTTATATCAGCGAAGTACTGCAAAGCCGCCTGCGTGCAGCTGCGTTTACAGGTTTATTGCTGCTGCTATATGGCATGCTCTACGTCATACTCCGCTCGGAAGACAATTCCTTGCTGATGGGAAGCTTGCTCATATTCGGCATTTTGTCAGCGGTGATGGTCATTACACGAAAATTGGATTGGTACAAAGTAGCCGAACAGATTTCACGACAGACACCTGTGGTGAGTAATGCCACTCAGTCAGGTAATCGAGCTGACTCGAACACGCAGCAAGTTTAAGTCGTAACAATACAGGCCTTACAATTGACATCGGAGTGTAATGAACACACGAATGCCATCGGTATTCTGTAAAATTCAGAGAGCAAGAATAAAAAAGCGCAGCCAATGCCGCGCTTTTCTTTTTGCATCGAACAGCGACAGCGCTACAGCTCTCCTACCTCCGGCACATCAGAGATCCAGTAAAGTCCTTTGCCCTTGAAATTGCATTTGGAATGTCGAATGGATGCCATGACGGTTGCAACCGCATCGTCCGGTAACAACACGTCTACTCTTACTTGCGGCACATAACCCACCACCTTGTCGTGCGCCGACAGGAATGGATCCTGTTCCAGCTGGCGGCTGTGTTCTTCAACGTGACTAAAAATAAACGTGTCCAGGTGCTCTATGCTGCGCAAGCAATCCGCCAAAGATTGTTGCAAGGATGTGTGCACAATGATAGTGAGTTTTTTCATGCTTTAACCTCCAGATTTCTTATTGCGAATGTCGCGTAGCGACACAGACTTACCCTCTCCCGATTGGGGAGAGGGGGAACCATCGGCG
>JANOOU010000091.1:0-2724 GCA_031421475.1 Gammaproteobacteria bacterium
TCTTTTACAAACGCCATGCCGGGAGGAAGATCAGCCTGTTCCAATACCCAGTAGACATTCACCGGTTTCTCGGGGTTACGTCGTTTCTTACCTCTATATACATCCTTAAGGTTTTTAAAATTAGCGGAGAATGATAACCCCATCTGATCATGTGGCAGCACCCATTTTTTATCGGCCGAGAAAAACCAGTCTTTTACTCGAACGCCTTGCAGAATCATGTCATGTTCAGCGGTGTCTCTTCTTCTATATAGCGTGGGGTGGCTTAAACGCAGCGTTGCTCTGGCCAGAAGTAGGCCTTCAAGATCCTTAATGATTTCTTTAAGGTCGTCTACGGTTTTAAATTGATGCAACATGATGTTTAGTTCCCTTTAGTAAAAAATACGATGGATGCGATCATAATATAAAGGGTGTCAGGCGTATCCAGGGAATACAAATAAAAGACCGGGATTTTTTCTTGATCTCCATTAGCGTTTATTTGCGGACGCTTAATTTTGAAAAAGTCGCGGGCATGGCCCGCTCCTACAATGAAGCGCACGGCAGTTTTTAAATCAGGCCCAGTTTCTTTTCTAGATAGTGAATATTGGCACCACCCGCCTGAAAATGCGTGTCGTCCATAATATCCATTTGCAAAGCGACATTGGTGCGAATACCTTCAATGAACATTTCGCTCAAGGCACCGCGCATACGTGCAATGGCGGCAGCGCGGCTGTCGCCATGTGCAATAATTTTACCAATCATGGAATCGTAATTTGGTGGCACGGTATAACCGGCGTAAATATGTGATTCAACCCGAATGCCGGGGCCACCGGGTGGATGATAAGCTGTAATTTTACCGGGGCATGGCATGAAGGTACGCGCATCTTCGGCGTTGATACGGCATTCAATGGCGTGGCCATTGATTTTGATATTTTCTTGCTTGAGGCGTAATGGCTCACCCGATGCAATATAAATTTGTTCTTTAACAATATCGACACCGGTAATCATTTCGGTTACCGGATGCTCCACCTGCAGACGCGTATTCATTTCAATAAAATAAAATTCGCCGTTCTCGTATAAGAACTCAAACGTACCGGCGCCGCGATAACCCATTTTGATACACGCGTCTACACAGCGGCCACCAATGCGTGCGCGTTGTTCCGGTGTAATTCCCGGCGCTGGTGCTTCTTCCACCACTTTTTGGTGACGACGTTGCATGGAACAATCGCGCTCACCCAAATGCACCGCCTGGCCCTGGCCATCTGATAGCAACTGAATTTCAACATGACGTGGATGTTCAAGAAATTTTTCCATATATACAGTGCTGTTACTGAATGCCGATCCGGCTTCTGCTTTGGTGAGCGCGATAGAATTCAGTAATGTCGCTTCGGTATGCACTACACGCATACCACGGCCACCACCACCGCCCGCTGCTTTAATAATGACGGGATAACCAATGCGCTTGGCAATCTCCAGATTGAGATTATCGTCTTCACCCAGCGCGCCATCGGAACCGGGTACGGTGGGTACGCCGGCTTCTTTCATGGCGCTGATGGCCGCCACCTTGTCGCCCATGGAGCGAATCGAATCCGGGCGTGGGCCGATAAAAATAAATCCGCTGTCTTCAACACGCTCGGCAAAATCAGCGTTCTCGGAAAGAAAACCGTAACCGGGATGAATCGCATCGGCATCGGTTACTTCGGCCGCGCTGATAATGGCCGGAATATTCAGGTAACTTTGAGCCGAAGGTGCTGGGCCGATACACACCGATTCATCAGCGAGACGCACATGTTTCAAATCACGGTCGACTGTGGAATGCACGGCGACAGTTTTAATACCCAACTCACGGCAGGCACGTAGAATACGCAGGGCGATTTCACCCCGATTGGCTATTACAATTTTATTAATCATTGGAATTCCGCGATTTATTCAAGCACAAATAACGGCTGGCCGAATTCAACCGGCTGGCCATTTTCTACCAATATCGCTTTCACCACACCGGACTTGTCGGCTTCGATCTGGTTAAGAATTTTCATCGCCTCAATAATACAGAGTGTTTCGCCTTCTTTAACATGCTTGCCAATATCTGCAAACGGTGCCGAACCGGGCGATGCTGAACGGAAAAATGTGCCGACCATGGGTGAGATGATTTTATGACCGCTGATTTCATCCTTGTCGGGCGCGGCCGCCGATGCAGCAGCAACCGGCGCCATGGCTGGCTGAGGCTGCATCATTTGCATTTGCATCGGCATCTGCGCATAGTTCATTGACTGCATGTGGGCCTGGCTGCCAAAGCGGCTGATGCGTACGGTTTCTTCGCCTTCTTTAATCTCGATTTCGGCAACGCCGGTTTCATCGAGAAGATCAATCAGTTTTTTGATTTTGCGTATATCCATTGGATTACACCTTTTTTTGCTGTGCGGTTAAATGTCCAATGGCGGCTCGCAGTGCAAGCTCATAACCCATCGGTCCAAGCCCCGATATCACACCCAGTGCAATATCAGAGAAATAAGAGTGTTTGCGGAATTCCTCGCGCGCATGCACATTGGATAAATGCAACTCAATGAAGGGAATGTTCACCGCGCTCATGGCATCGCGTAGCGCCACACTGGTGTGGGTAAAAGCGGCGGGGTTAACAAGAATAAAGACGGTGCCATCCGTTTGCGCTGCCTGGACTCGCTCCACCAGCTCATATTCACGATTACTTTGCAGATGTTCGAGCTGATGCCCAGCATTCAGCGCCAGCAG